>JAGRMS010000356.1:231-5993 GCA_020441135.1 Pseudooceanicola sp. | reverse complement strand
TCGGCGGTGGGCGCGATGCTGATCAAGGCGACCGAGAAGGAATATGGCGAGGCCGACCTTGCCGCCGCCACCACCGCCGTCTCGTCGGTGATCGGGCCGATCATTCCGCCCTCGCTGCCGATGCTGATCTACGCCTTCGCCGCCGGCAACGTGTCGATCGCGGCGCTGTTCCTGGCGGGGATCGTGCCGGGCATCCTGCTGGGGATCGCGCTGCTGATCGCCACGGCGATCATCGTCGCGGGCAAGGACTGGCCGCGCGACCGTCAGCGCTATGGCCTTGGCGATGTCGTCCGGATCACCCGCCGGTTCCTCCTGGCGGCGGTCCTGCCGGTGATCATGGTGGCGGGCATCGTCGGCGGCTTCGCAACCCCGACCGAGGCCGGCTGCATCGCCATCGCCTACGCCCTGCTGATCGGGTTCCTCGTCACCCGCGAGTTGACCGTGCGCGCCGTCCTGGACGCGATGGAGCGCACCGTCATCGTCACCGCCGTGGTGATGATCATCATCGCCTTCGGCAACGTTTCGACCTGGTGGCTGACGATCGAGGGCGTTCCGCGCGGCGTCGCGACCTGGGTTCAGGGCGTCACCGACAGCCCGGTGGGGTTCATGGCGCTGATGCTTGCGATCTACCTGGTCGTCGGCCTGTTCATCGAGCAGGCGGCGGCGATGGTCATGCTGGTGCCGATCTTCGCGCCGCTGGCCAGCCACTATGGCATCGACCCGGTTCAGTTCGGCCTCTTCACCTGCCTGACGCTGGCTTTCGGGCTGGTCACGCCGCCGGTGGGCCTGTGCCTCTTCGTCGCCGCCGGAATCGCCGGGGTGCCGGTTGCCCGCGTGGTGCGGGCGGCGGTGCCGCATCTGGTGGCGATGATGATGGTCATACTCCTGGTTGGGTTCATCCCGCAAATCTATCTCTGGCTGCCACGATGGTTCGGATTCTGACATGACACGTTTCGTGATCCTGGTGCTCGACGGGCTGCGGCCCGACCTTGTTACGGCCGAGCGGATGCCGAACCTCGCCGCCTTCCGCGACGGCGCGGCGGTTCTGACGGGCAGCCGGGCGCAGTTCCCCAGCCATACCCGCGTCAACAAGACAAGCTTCGCCACCGGCACCACGCCGCGCCATCACGGCATCCACTTCAACCGGCTCTACGACCCCGCCGTCTGGACGGATCGCTTCATCGACATCGGCGATCATGCGGATGTCGCCGCCGCCGATGCCGCCACCCGCCTGATCACCGCCACCCCGGCGGGCGAGGCGATGGCCGAGGCCGGCAAGCGGCTGGCCGTGGTCCATTGCGGCATGTCGGGGGCGCCCTGGCTGCTGAACTATCGCGGCGAACGCTTCGGGCAGGAGCACCTCTCGCTGGCCGGATACCCGCATTCCACCCCGGCGCTGGCCGGGCTGGTGCGCGCGGCGATGGGCGAGATGCCGGACCCCAAGGGGGTCAACCTCGACCGCTCGGCCTGGGCACTCAGGGCGCTGACCGGGCCGATCTGGGACGGCTGGGCGCCCGATGTGGCGGTGCTCTGGTCGGACGAGCCCGACAAGTCGCTGCATGTCGACGGCATCCGCGGCCCGGTCAGCGCCACCGCGCTGGCGCATTGCGACGCGATGGTGGGCGATCTGGTGGCCTGGTGGCGGGCGCGACAGGACGTCAACCTGCTGATCGTCTCGGACCATGGCCATGTCGAGAAATCCGCCCAGGCGCCGCTGGCCGCAGCCTTCGCCGAGGCGGGGTTCCCCGTCACCACCGAACCGGCCCGTCCCGGCGCGGTGCTGAACATCTTCGGCTGCGGCGGGCTCTATCTGCGGGACCAGCCGCCGGAGAGTCTGTTCGAGATCGTGCGCTGGATGCAGGCGCAACCCTGGTGCGGGTCGCTGTTCACAGCCGGCACGGGCGGCGCCGAGGGGCATGTGCCCGGCACCTTCTCGACCGGGCTGGTCACCATCGACCACCCCCGCGCGCCCGACCTGATCTTTGCCACCCTCCGCCAGGATGCCGACGACGCCTGGCCCTTTGGTCACGCGACCGAACCGGGGAAGCCCGGCGGCTCGACCCACGGCGGCGCCCATCCGGGCGAGTTGCGGAACACCTTCTTCGCCGCGGGCCCGGACTTCCGCCAGGCACATGTGAGCGAAATGTCGGGCGGACTGATCGACATCTTCCCGACGATCTTCTCGCGCCTTGGCGTCGAACAGCCCCTGTCCATGACGGGCCGGCCGCTGGGCGATCTGCTGGCTGGCGGCACCGCGCCGGCCGATGCCCAACCCCGGGTGGATCGGTACGAGGTCTCGGCCGGCTCCTATCGCCAGTCGCTGGAACTCCGCCGCCTTGCCCGCCGCAGCGTGATCGAGCGCGGCGTCAGGGAGTGAGCGGGTGGTGACAGGCCACCCGCCCGTCTGACGGTCCCGCCCCCAACTCGGGCCGCGTCCGCGCGCAAAGCTCGGTCGCGCGCGGGCAGCGCGGACGAAAGGCGCAGCCCGACGGCAGGTTCGCCGGATCCGGTGGCTCGCCCGCCACCGCCGCGCGGGGGCGGCGAATGCGGGGATCGAGCGTCGTCGATAGCAGCATCGCGGTGTACGGATGCGCCGGGCGGTCGAAGATCTGCGCCGCCGATCCCTGCTCGACGATGCGGCCCGCGTACATCACAGCCACCTCGTCGCAAAGCGCCCGCACCGTCGCCAGCTGGTGCGAGATGAACAGCAGCGAAAGACCGAAGTCGCGCTGCAGGTCCGCCAGCAGCGCCAGCATCTGCGCCTGCACCGAAACATCGAGCGCCGCCAGCGGCTCGTCGCAGATCAGCAGGCGGGGCCGGGCCGCAAGGGCGCGGGCGATGACCACCCGTTGCCGTTGTCCGCCCGAAAGCTCATGCGGAAACCGGGCGTCGAACTGCTGCCCCAGCCCGACCGCCGCCATCAGGCGGCGCCG
This sequence comes from Pseudooceanicola sp., assembly GCA_020441135.1. Classification (GTDB taxonomy): domain Bacteria; phylum Pseudomonadota; class Alphaproteobacteria; order Rhodobacterales; family Rhodobacteraceae; genus Seohaeicola_A. Next base: position 3,060 of record JAGRMS010000356.1, on the reverse strand, counting down.
CTCGGCCGGCACGTCGGTGGCGCCGCCCAGTCGGACCGCCTCGTCGATCTGGGCGGCGACGCTCATCCTTGCGTCCAGCGCCGCCAGCGGGTCCTGGAACACCATCTGCACCCGCCGCCGACCCGGTCGCATCCGGCCCCGGTCGTCGCGCAGCGCCTGGCCCTCGATCTCGACCCGGCCCTCGCTGGGCGTGACGAAACCGGCGGCGACCTTGGCGAGCGTGGACTTGCCGCAACCGCTTTCGCCGACCAGACCGACGGATTGCCCGGGCTCGACCTTCAGCGTTACGCCCGAGACGGCGCGCAGGGGGTGCTTGCGCCCGAAGATCCCGCCCTGGGTCACCTCGTAGGTCTTGGCCATTTCCTCGATCGAAAGCAGCGCGGTCATGGCGCGGCCTCCAGCGGGAAATGGCAGGCGACGCGGCCCCGGGCGCGGTCCTGTCCGGCGGGCATCGCCTCGCGGCAGGGGTCGCCCGCGCGGGCGCAGCGCGGATGGAACGGGCAGCCCGGCGGTGCGTGACCGGCCACGGGAACCTCGCCCGGCAGGAAGGCGGGCAAGGTTCCGTCCAGCCCCGGCAGGCAGCGCAGGAGCGCGTCGGTATAGGGGTGCAGCGGCGTCGCGAAGGCCCGCGGGACCGCCTGTGTCTCGACCGTGTGGCCGGCATACATGACGGTGACGCGCTGGCAGATCTCGGCCACCACTCCGAGGTCATGGGTGATGAAGATCACCGCCAGCCCGCTGTCCTGCTGGATCTTGCGGATCAGGTCCAGGACCTGCAACTGAACGGTCACGTCGAGCGCCGTCGTTGGTTCGTCCGCGATCAGCACTTCGGGCTCGGACGCCAGGGCGATGGCGATCATCACCCTTTGCGCCATCCCGCCCGAGATTTCATGCGGATAGGCGGACAGGCGGCTCGCCGGCGTCGGGATGCCCACCATCGAAAGCAATTCGACCGCGCGATCGCGGGCGGCGCGGGGCGACAGCCCGAGGTGCAGGCGCAGCGGCTCGATCAGCTGCCGGCCGATGGTGCGGACCGGATTCAGGCCCGACTGAGGGTCCTGAAAGATCATCCCGACGCGGCGGCCTCGGATGCGTTCCATCTGGGCTTCCGTCCGTCCCAGCAGGTCCTCCCCCGCCAGCCGTACGCGTCCGGTGACCCGCATCCGGCGCGGCAGCAGGCCCATGGCGCCCAGGAATGTGACGGTCTTGCCGCAACCGCTTTCCCCCACGACGCCCAGGCATTCGCCCCGCGCCACCGACAGGGTCGCGTCCGAGATCAGCGGCGCGTTGTCCAGCATGACCCGCAGCCCTTCGACCTCGAAGGCGGGAACATCGAGCGACGGGGCCGGGGCGCGGGCCGCGGCTGCGATCATCGGACCGGATCCATCGGCGCCGGATCCTCGGTCGGTACCTCGACCCCGCGCGCGGCGCAAAGGGCGATGAAATCGGTGAACTTCTGCCGGTCGCGCACCATGAGCGGCCCGGCATAGGCGAACTCGATCTGGTGGGTGACGACCGAGTCCGGCCCGACCAGCACCACCCCGTAATGCGGCTGCGCCACCCAGCGGCAGGCCTGTTCGATCTTCAGGTCGGTGAAGGCCTGCGGCCCCATCGAGCGCAAGCCGGTGAAGGGAATCCCCAGCACCGAACCCGCCAGCGGCGTATGGCAATGGCCGTGGAAGATATGGCGGATTTTGCGGGCGTGGGGGCGCAGGACCTCGTGGAACGCGGGCCAGTTCATCAGCCCCTTGGCATCCATCGACGGCGCGCCGATCGCGGTCGGATGATGGTGCATGAACAGCAGGACCTCGCGGTCGGTCTCGGCGAGCCGCGCCGCGATCCAGTCCAGCCGGTCCTGGCTGAATGCCCCGCCATGCGTGCCCGGAGTCTGGCTGTCGAGGAACAGCAGGCGCAGCCCGTCGCGATCGTCGACATACTGGACATAGGGCAGGGCATAGGGATGGCGGTCGCCGAACCGGGCGAAGAAGTTCGCGCGATTGTCGTGATTGCCGATCATCAGGTAGGTCTTGTGCGGGAAGTCCCGCAACAGCGCTTCCATCCGCTCGTAGGCGACTGCTTCGCCCCAGTTGGCGATGTCGCCGGTGATGACGGCGAAATCCATGTCCGGGAACATCTCGGCCGCGTGGTCCAGCGCGCGCCTGGTGGTGGCATGGGTGTCGTAGCCGTCGGGCCGCTCGGCCGGGTTCGACAGGTGAAGATCGGTGAGATGGACGAATTTCAACATCAGCGGGCCTGACTCAGCGGGTCGAGCCGGTCGCGCAGCCAGTCGCCGACCATGCTCATCGAAAGGGTTGTGAGGAAGATCGTCATCCCCGGGAACACCGCGATCCACCAGGCCTGCAACAGGTAGTTGCGCCCCTGTCCCAACATCAGCCCGAGGCTCGTATTGGGCGGCTGAACCCCGAGACCGAGGAAGCTGAGCCCGGTCTCCAAGAGCACGGTGGCCGGGAAGTTCAGCGTCAGCTGCACGATCAGCGCCGAGGCGATGTTGGGCATCACATGGCGCAGATAGATGCGCCGCCATCCCATCTCGAGCCCTTCCAGCGCCATGACATAGGGTTGCGCCTTCGCCCCCAGCACCAGCCCGCGCGACAGGCGGGCATAGGTCTCCCATCCCGCGAAACCGACGAGGAGCAGGAAGATCCACAGGCCAGACCCGGCGATGGCGATGAAGAACAGGACGAGGATGATGAAGGGCACGGCGGCCTGGAAATCGACCGCGGCCATGATGACATGCTCGGTCGTGCCGCGGAAATGGGCGGCGGTGAACCCGAGGAGCGTGCCGAAGATCGCGCCGATGCAGGTGCC
>JAGRMS010000356.1:0-152 GCA_020441135.1 Pseudooceanicola sp. | reverse complement strand
TGGTCGTGCCGCCCGCCCAGGCCGGCGGCTTCAGCCGGGCCAGAAGGTCGGTGTGCAGCGCGTCATAGGGCGCGATCAGCGGCGCCAGCACGCCCAGCAGGACGATGGCCGCCAGGAACGCCGCGCCCAGCGCGGCGGACAGGGGAACACGG
>JAGRMS010000036.1 GCA_020441135.1 Pseudooceanicola sp. | reverse complement strand
AAGCGGTCCTTCGAGAACTTGTTCATCGAGATGTAATACTTGGCATGCGCGTCCAGGCTCTCGCCCTCGCAGGTCGAGTTGTGGCCGGGCTGGTAATGCACGTCGGTCTTGGACAGGATCGGGTCCACGTCCTCGCCGGCGTAGGCGCGCACCGCCGCGTCGATGTTCCACATCACCACCTGGCTGTCGAGGAACAGCGTGGTAAAGCAGTTGCCCTGGCCGTCGAAACAGGTGTGAAGCGGCCCGAGACCCAGCTCCGGCTCGCCCACCACCGCCGAACGCGGGTCGAGGCTGGCATCCGCAAAAAGCGCATCCAGCTTGCGCACGTCGATGATCGACACGGTGGGCGACAGCTTGCCGCCGATGCACAGGTGGATCCGGTCGGGCGCCATGTTGCAGCCGTGCGGACTGTTCGGGATCGGGATGTAGCGGGTATAGTTCTTGTTCTGACCCTTGCGGCCGTCGATGACCTTGACCCCGTTCAGTTCGATGAAGTCGCCCGCCGCGATGCCGGCCTCGATCTCGGCGATGTTGAACACCACGACGTGGTCGCGTTCGGCCGCCATCATCTCGGGCAGCGTCATGCCCATCTCCGAGTTGTAGGAGGTCGAGAAGGCATACTTGCCGTCATAGTCGCAGTCGGTGTTGTCGAGATTGCCCGAGACCATCACCTGCCAGGCCACGGTCATCTCGTCGGCGTTCACGGCGGTATAGAAGTTCACATATTGCGACGGATCGTCGAGGACCGAGCCGTCGTTGACCATCGGCACCTCGTCCTCGCCATTGGCGAACACGTAATTGGTGCGCGGCCATTTCTGCGGACGCAGGCCATGAATGGCCTTCGCATTGGGAATTTCAAGGATCTTGTCGCATTTCATCACGTCGCCGCGCACCCGGGCGACGCGGGTATTGGCCTTGTCGTTCATGAACAGGAACCGGCCGTCGTACTTGCCCTCGGTAAAGGACATGTGGACGTGGTGCAGGTCGCCGTTGTCATGCACGCGCTTGCCCTGCGCGGCAAGGTATTCGCGGGTCGACGGCAGCATGTTCTCGGTCAGGATCTTGAGGCTTTCGTTGGTCTGGCCCCAGCCCGTCGCCGAACAGCGGTTGAACACCGGGATCCGCATCAGCTCGCGCATCGAGGGCACGCCGATGATGCGCATTTCGCCGGACTGGCCCGAGGACCAGAAGCCATAGTATTCGTCCAGCTCGCCCGGACCCGGTACGCCCGCGTGGCCCGCGCCCTGCGCCGCGGCGCTGGTGGCGCCGGTGACGCCGGTGACGGCTGCCACGGTCGCGGCGCCGCCCAGCAGCCCCGCCCGCCCGCCGATGCCGCCCAACGCGGCTCCCGTCGCGGCGGCGCCCATGAAGCCGCGCCGGCTCAGACCTTCCTTGTTGCTGTCAGACATGATGACCTTCCTTTCATGTGTTCTGGAGGTTCGGGTGGTTCTGAAGCCCCTCGCGCGCCTTGAGGAACGCACCCGGGTCAGCGGCCGCGTCGGCGGCCCTGCGCTTCAGTTTCTTGATGACGACCGGACACTTGTCGCCCGACTGGTAAAGCACCTGGCAGTGCATGCAGTTGAGGCACTCGTTGGGATTGATCTCGCCCGTGGGGTGAATGGCCTGGACCATGCATTCGTTGGCACAGGTCTGGCAGGGCGACCCGCACTCCCTGTAGCGTTTCAGCCAGTCGAACATCCGCAGCCGCGCTGGAATGGCCAGCGCCGCGCCCAGCGGACAGAGGTAGCGGCAATAGAACCGCTCGACGAAAAGTCCCGCGATCAGCAGTGCCGCCACATAGGCAACATAGGGCCAGGCGCGGACGAAGTTGAGGATGATCGCGGTCTTGAAGGGCTCGATTTCGGCCAGGTGTTCGGCCCGTTCGATCGAGGCCAGCGAGACCCCGAAAAGGCCGAGGAAGATCATGTATTTGATCGGCCAAAGCCGCTCGTGCAGACCCCAGGGCAGCCTGATTTGCGGCACCCTCAGGGCACGGGCGATGTGGTTGGTCAGCTCCTGCAACGCGCCGAAGGGGCAGAGCCAGCCGCAATAGGCGCCGCGGCCCCAGAACAGCAGCGCGGCAGCGACGGCGAACCAGAGGATGAAGGTCATCGGGTCAAGCAGGAAGGCCTGCCAGCTGAAATCGCTGGTCAGCGCGCCGAACAGCGCCATCAGGTTCACCACCGACAGCTGCGCATTGGCATACCAGCCCAGGAAGACCAGCGTGACGGTGAGGAAGCCGTAGCGGAACCATTTCACCCGCCGCTCCGACCGGGTCAGCTGCATCTGGAAGAAGAAGGCCCCCGTGAGTACACTGAGCATGACGGCCAGCACCGCGATCTCGACACGCTTGCTGTCCCAGATCGCGCGCCACAGCGCCTGCTGCGCATCGGCCTCGTCCGGTTCGGCCACCGCCGGGGCAGGGGCGGGCATCTCGACCGGCACCAGGAACCGCTCTGGCAGCTGGTAGCCCAGATCGAAGGTGATGAAGACCTTCTCGATCGCGGCCACCTCGCGCTGGACGAGAAGTTGCAGCCGGAACGGCCGCGCCGGGTCAAAGCCGCTGCCCGCCGGAATGCGGAACAGGTCGCGCTCGGTGAACCCGGGCGCGTCGGCCGGGGCCAGCGCGCCGATGCGCCGGTGGTCGCGGTCGCGGAACCGCACGGTCACATCGTCCTGGATCAGCACGATCCGGTCGAAGATGCCGCCGCGCACATAGCCCGAGCCCTTGAACGAATAGAGCCCGCTGCCGAGAACGGCGATGGCGTGGTCGCCCTCGCCCAGCCAGGATTGCAGGTTCGCGTTCTCGGCCTCGCCCAGGATCGCGCTGCCGATGGCCGGCAGGCTGACCAGCGCCACCTGCATGTCGATGAAGCTGGCGTCCGGCGCATCGGTCAGCGCGCGGGCGGTGGCGCGGGGATCGCCCAGCGCGTCGAAGGCCGCGTTGACCTCTGCCACGTCCAGCGCCAGGCGCCGCACCTCGCCATCGCCGATCAACCCCAGCCAGTCCGTCTCGGCGGGGGCGTCCGGGTTCAGCTCGTACTCCGGCCCGGTTGTCGCCTCGGCGGCCAGCCCGCCCAGCCCCAGCGCCCGCGCGACCCGAAGCCCCGCCCGGATGATCGTGTCGTCGATCACCATCACGGTGACGGTGGCGCCCGAGATGATGTCGAGATCGTGCGCCGACCCGCGCTCGGCCGCCTCGGCCACGAGGTCGAGTCCGACATAGCCGTCGATCATGGCGCGGATTTCGCGCTCCGGGATGCCGATCAGCACGATGGGTTCGGAATGTTTGACCAGCCGCAGCCCGACGATCCGCGCGGCGTCGTCAAGGGCGACCATCGTATGGATCGGCTTGCCCGAATAACCGGTGGTCCCGACGAAATCCGATGTGATGAAGACATGGCCGACGGTCCGGCCACCGCTGTAGAGCGGCGCGACCGGGGCGCCGTCACCGATCGGGCCGAAGGCGTCGGCCCCGGCGACAAGCTCGCCCGGCTCCACCTGGTCGAGATATTCGGAAAGGACGCTTTGCGCGAAGGACGCCGTCGGCAGCACCAGCAGGGTGGCGAGCATGGCAAGGGCGAAGGCGCGCAGCATGGACGTATGAGCAGTCATTCGGATCATGCTTCTCCTGTCGCAGGGGGGCCGCGTGCGTCGGGGCGCCGGGGCTGGAAGACTCGGACGAGGGCGGTGGCGGTCGCGGCTGTCTCGGCCGCGCGGATCGTGCCGGCCAGAACGGAACCGGCAGCCGGCATCGCGTCGCCCAGGTGAAGCGTGCAGGCCGCACAGTCGCGGCAGTCCTCAACCGGAGTGACGGGGTTGCCGCTCCGGTCGAGAATCACGGTTTCCGTGCCGCTTCCGCTGCAGATGACCATCACGACCTGGTCGGCGCGGGCCAGCGCGTGCTCCACACGCATCGACGCCCCTGCCATGGGCGCAACGGCCAGGGACAGTACGAAGAAGAGATCGGCGATGAGTCGCAGCGTTTTCATGGCAGCAACCTATCGCGCACCCCGGGTGCCCGACTTTGCGCTGGCGCAAGGAAGCCGTGGAACGGCGGACCTGCGACAAAATGTCTGCAACGGCGATGTCGCCGCAAGGGACACACGAACGCGCGGCCCTCGGGTCAGCGGGCCGCACCGCCCCTTTCGGCCGCGTTTCGATCAAGTCCCGCTCGGCCGGCGCCGGCGCGCGGGATGGGCGCTGCGCACCCGTCTCCCGCCAAGACCGCGATCACCCCCGCGCCAGCGTCCAGGCCAGCCGCGCCAGCCCCGTCAGCGCCGCCGCGTCGTCGGTGATCAGCCCCAGCGGCACCCGCGCCACCAGCCCGGAAAACGCCCCGTCGTGCTGCTCCGCCGCCTCCAGGAACGCCGCTCGTCCCAGCGGCCCGAGGATGCCCCGCCCGACGCTGCCCGCGAACCGGATCCCGTCCAGCGGCATGTATTGAAACACCATCTGCCGCGCCAGCAGCCCGGTCAGCCGCGCCGCCAACGCCACCGTCTGCGGCGCGTTTTCGACAATCACATGCGCCGCCATGTCCGCCTCGCCCGTCAGCGCCCGGTGCAGCTGCGTCAGCCCCCGGCCCGAGAACAGGTGCTCGACGCTTGGAAAACACGCCGCCTTGTCGCCCAGCGCCGCCTCCAGCCCCTCGTAGACGCTGAGCGGCAGGCTCGCGTGGCCCAACTCCGCCTCGACCACCACCAGCCCCTCGCTCGTCGCCTTGGCGAGACAGACGTTGAACCCCGTCCCCAGCCCCGCCACCAGCGCCTGCCCGTTCCGCGCCCCGGTCCCGGACCCGGCCCGCAGCACCTCGATCTGCCCCTCGCCCAGCGCCGGCAGCGCATGGCCCAGCGCCGCGAGGTCGTTCACCAGCCGCACCCGCGCCCCGATCCGCTCCGCCACGCGATCGCGCGAGATCGTCCAGTCCCGGTTGGTCAGCCGCGCGCTTTCCGGCGTGATCGGCCCCGCCACGGCAATGCAGCAGGCCGCCACCGCCCCGGGATGCCCCGCCAGATACCGCTCCAGCACCGCGTCGAAGCCGTCGAAATCCTCGTTGGCGAAGCGCGCCACATCCTCCAGCCAGCCCCCCGGCCCCGCCAGCGCCAGCCGGGTGTTGGTCCCGCCCACATCGGCGACAAGGACCAGGCCCTGCATCACGCGGCCCTTGTCGGCGGCTTGCCGAGGATGATCATCCCCAAGAGATCGTCATCCGTCACGTCCGCCACCTTCACCGTCCCGACCAGCTTGCCGTTCTTCATCACGCTCGCCCGGTCGCACAGCTTCATCACGTCGTGGATGTCGTGCGAAATCAGGAAGATCCCGATCCCCTGCGCCTTCAGCTGCTCGATCAGCTCCGCCACCATTTGCGTCTCGTGCGGGCCCAGCGCCGCCGTCGGCTCGTCCATGATCAGGATGCGCGCGTCGAAATAGACCGCCCGCGCGATGGCCACCGACTGCCGCTGCCCGCCCGACAGCGCCGACACCGGCACGCTGAACTTGCGGAAATTCGGGTTCAGCCGCGCCATGATCTTGCGCGTCTCCGCCTCCATCGCGTCGTCGTCCACGAACCCCAGCGGCGTCACCAACTCGCGCCCCAAAAACAGGTTCGACGCCGCGTCGAGGTTATCGGCCAGCGCCAGCGTCTGATAGATCGTCTCGATCTTGCAGGCCCGCGCATCGCGCGGGTTGTGGATCTCCACCGGCTTGCCGTCGATCAGGATCTGCCCCGAATCCGCCCGATACGCCCCCGACAGGATCTTGATCAGCGTCGACTTGCCCGCGCCGTTGTGTCCCAGCAGCCCGACCACCTCGCCCGGGAACAGGTCGACACTCACATGATCGACGGCATGGACGCCGCCAAAGGCGATGGAGATGTCGCGCATCTCGACCAAGGGCGTGGTCATGGCTTCCCCCAGCGCTTGCGATATTGAATGTCGATCCAGACGGCGAGGACCAGCACGGCCCCCACGACGATATTCTGCAACGGCGAATCGACGCCGACCATCCCCATCCCGCTGGTCAGCGACTGCATGATCAGCGCGCCGAGGATCGCGCCATAGATCGTGCCGGACCCGCCCGCCAGCGCCGTCCCCCCGATCACCGCCGCCGCGATGACGCGGAGTTCATCCAGCGTGCCGATGTCGTTGGCATGGCTCTGCAACCGGGCCGAGGCGACGATGGCCGACAGCCCGCAGAGGAACCCCATCAGCGCAAAGACCTTCACCGTCAGCATCCGCGTATTGATCCCCGACAACTCCGCCGCATCCGGGTTGCCGCCGGTCGCGAAGATATAGCGCCCGAACCGCGTCTTGCGCGCCACCAGCGTCATCGCCACGGCGACCGCGATCAGGATCAGCACCGAGAACGGCAGCCCGTGCCCGGCGGAATAGCCATCCGGCAGTTCCAGCCCCTGCGCCTCGAACATCCGGCGCAGCTTTCCCTTGGGGATCGCATAGGCGTTCAGCACCGCGACGAATCCCAGGATCGCCGCCACCGCGACCCCGGCCAGCGCCAGCTCCGCCCCCAGCGGCTTGACCGGAAACTCATGCGCCAGCTTCGACCGCCGCGCCGACCAGATCGCCCAGAGCGCCACCAGCGACAGCGCCAGCCCGGCGATCCAGGACCAGGTTTCGCCCAGCGTGCCCTCGGCCCCGCCGAACAGCAGGAACGTCTGGTCCAGCGGCGCGATGGTCTGCCCCGAGGTCAGGTACCACCCGGCAAAGCGCCAGATCAGGAATCCGCCCAGCGTGACGATGAAGGCAGGGATGGTCAGGTAGCCGATCAGCCAGCCGTTCATTGCCCCGATCAGCGTGCCGACGGCGAGGCCGACCAGCACCGTCAGCGGCGCGATCAGGGGCGAGCCAAGCTCCAGCCCCAGCGCCCCCGGCAGCCAGCGCGCCTGCGTCATCGCCATCATCGCGGAGCAGATCGCCAGCAGCGCGCCGACCGACAGGTCGATGTTGCGGGTGACGATGACAAAGACCATGCCCGTGGCCATGATCGCCACCGAAACCGTCTGGATCGTCAGGTTGAAGATGTTGCGCGGGCTCAGGAAGTTGCCGCCCGTCGCAAGGTTGAAGGCCAGCGCGATCGCCAGCAAGGCGCCGATCATGCCGATCAGGCGCATGTCGAGGTCCAGCGCCTCGATCAGGCCGCGCTTCTTCGGGGTATTTTGGGAAATCTCGGCCATCGCGCGAAAGCGCCTCCGCCAGCAAGGGGCCGCCGCCCGCATCCGGGGCGGCGGCGAAAGTCACGTCAGTTGCAGGGGGCAGGCCCGCCCGTGACGCCCTGGCACAGCGCGTCCTTGGTGATCCAGCCCGCGTCCACCACGGCAGAGAGATTCGCCTTGGTGACGGGCATCGGCGCGAGGAACACGGCGTTCATCTCGTTGCCGCCCGGCGTCTTGAACTTGACCGCGTTCGGGATCGCGTCCATCGCCGTGCCCTTGGCCAGCGCAACGGCGATCTCGCCCGCCGCCTTGCCCAGTTCGCGCGCGTCCTTCCAGACCGACACCGTCTGCGTGCCCGCCGCGACGCGGTTCAGCGCCGCATGGTCGCCGTCCTGACCCGACACCGGAATGCCCTGCATCCCCTGCGCCGTCAGCGCCGCGACCACGCCACCGGCGGTCCCGTCGTTCGAGGCGACAACGGCATCCACCTTGTTGCCCTGCTCGGTCAGGATCTGCTCCATGTTCCGCTGGGCATTCGCCGGCAGCCAGCCATCGGTATAGGCTTCACCGACGATCTTGATCTTGCCCGCATCCACCGCCGCCTGCAGAACCTCCTGCTGGCCGCCCCGCAGGAAGTCCGCGTTCGGATCGGTGGGCGACCCCTTGATCATCACGTAATTGCCTTCCGGCTGCGCCTCCAGCACCGCGCGGGCCTGCATCCGCCCCACTTCGACGTTGTCGAAGGTCAGGTAGAAGGCACGCGGATCCTCGATCAGGCGGTCATAGGCGATCACCGGGATCTCCTCGTCCGCCGCCGCCTGCACCGCCGGAATCACCGCCTGGGTGTCCTGCCCCAGCACGATCAGCGCGTCGACGCCCTGCGCAATCAGGTTCTCGATATCGCTCAGCTGCTTGGCCGAGGACGATTGCGCGTCCGCCGACACATACTTCGCCCCCGCCGCTTCCAGCGCCGCCTTGATCGCCGCCTCGTCGGTCTTCCAGCGTTCCTCCTGGAAGTTCGACCAGCTCACGCCGACGGTCAGGTCCTGGGCCAGCGCGGCCGTGCCGATGAAAGCGCCGGCGAGGATCGCCGTCGCGGATGCCATAAGTCTCATTGATCCCTCCACAGGTTGCGCCGCGGCAATAGTCATCCTCCGCCGGGCGTGTGCGCCAAGGGTGATCCATTTTAATTTGAAAATCAAATTAATTCGTCTACGCTACAATCGGAGGCTCCGCGACGCCGTCGCGGACGGGGAAGGGAATGTCCGGAATGGCTGTGCTGCAAAGGGAATACGGCCGCCGCCGTCTGCTGCTCGACATCCGCCGCGCGGGGCGAATCCCGCGCATCGAACTCGCCGACCGCTCTGGAATCAGCCGCGCCACCGTGACGACGATTACCGCCGAACTGCTCCAGGGCGGCCTGATCGAAGAGGTCGCGCCCACCGCCGACGACCCCGACAGCCGCCGCGGCCGCCCCCGCGTCGATCTCCGCATCCGCGGCGCCGCCCACCTCGTCGCGGGCGGCAAGATCTCCAACCGCACCCTCTCCCTCGTCCTGATGGACTTCGAAGGCACGCAGCTCGCCGAACTCGAGGTCGAACTTCCCCGCCCCCGGTTCGAACCCGACGCCATGGCCGACGCCCTGGCCGAGGCGATCGACGCCCTCGCCGCCCGCGCCGGTACCACCCGCGCCGCCATCTCCGGCGTCGGTTTCGGGATCGCCGGCATCGTCGAGGCCGCGTCGGGCATGGTCTACTGGTCCCCCTCGCTCGCCCGCCGCAACGTCGAATTCGGCGCCATCCTCTCCGCCCGCCTCGGCCTCCCCGCCTTCATCGACAACGACGCCAACCTCGTCGCCGTAGCGGAAAAGAGTTTCGGCCTCGGCCAGGACCACTCCGACTTCATCGTCGTCACCATCGAAAGCGGCGTCGGCATGGGTCTCGTCATCGGCGGAGAGCTCTATCGCGGCACCCGCGGCTGCGGCGCCGAATTCGGCCACACCAAGGTCCATCTCGACGGCGCCCTCTGCCGCTGCGGCCAGCGCGGCTGCCTCGAAGCCTACGTCGCCGACTACGCCCTGCTGCGCGAGGCCGCGACCATGCCCGGCGCCGACGCCACCCTCGCCCCCGCCGCCCGGATCGAGGCCCTGCTCGACGCCGCCCGCGACGGCGACCAGATGGCCCGCCGCATCGTCGAACGCGCCGGGCGCATCTTCGCGCTGGGGCTGGCGAATCTCGTCAACATCTTCGACCCCGGCCTGATCATCCTCGCCGGCGAACAGATGCAGTTCGATCACCTCTATGCCGAGGAAGTCATCGCCGAAATGCGCAAGTCCATCGTCCAGGTCGACAAGCCCCCGCCCGAGGTCGTCATCCACAAGTGGGGCAACCTGATGTGGGCGCGCGGCGCGGCGGCCTATGCGCTCGACAAGGTCTCCGATCTCGCGCTCGAGGCGCTGGGCGACAATGCGGCCTGAACTCCTCCTCCTCCTGCTCCCCGCCGCCGCCTGGGCCGAGCCCCGTTTCGACCCCGTGCCCGTCCCCGAACACATCTACGCAGGCGGGTGGGAGCATTTCGTCGGCGGCGGCATCGCCGCCTTCGACTGCTCGGGCGACGGCCTGCCCGAACTCTACGCGGCGGGCGGCAGCAACCCGGCCACCCTGCTGCGCAACCACGGCGCTATGTCCTTCACCGCCGACACGCCCCCGGACCTCGCCCTAACCGGCGTCACCGGCGCCTACCCGCTCGACATCGACGGCGACGGTCTGCTCGACCTCGCCGTGCTGCGCGTGGGCGAGAACCTGCTGCTGAAGGGCGGCCCCGGCTGCACCTTCGCGCCCTTCGACATCGGCTTCGCCAGCGACGCCCACTGGACCACCGCCTTCGCGGCCACATGGGAGGGCGCGAGCACCCTGCCCACCCTCGCCTTCGGCAATTACGTCAACCGCGACGACCCGAACGGCCCCTTCCGCGCTTGCGACGTGAACCAGCTCTACCGCCCCGACGGCGACCGCTACGCCCCGCCTCTGACCCTCGCCCCCGGCTTCTGCCCGCTCTCCATGTTGTTTTCCGACTGGGGCGGCGGCCGCGCCGACCTGCGCGTCAGCAACGACCGGCACTACTACGTCAGCGGCGGCGAGGAGCAGATGTGGGCAATGGACCCCACGCCCCGCCTCTACGGCCCGCAGGACGGCTGGCAAAGCCACAAGCTCTGGGGCATGGGCATCGCGTCCCGCGACCTCGACCGCGACGGAACGGACGAGGTCATGATGACCTCGATGGGCGACCAGCGCCTGCAACGCCGGATGGCGGGGTCCACCGGCCCGGCCTTCGAGGACGTGCCCTTCGCCCTCGGCACCACCGCTCATCGCCCCTACGCGGGCGGCGACGGGCGGCCCTCCACCGGCTGGCACGTCGCCTTCGGGGACGTCACCAACGACGGGCGCGACGACATCTTCATCGCCAAGGGTAACGTCGAACAGATGCCCGACAGCGCCTGGGAAGATCCGAACAACCTGCTCGTGCAGCAGCCTGACGGCACCTTCGTGGAAATGGGCGGGCCCGCGGGCCTCGCCAGCCTCGCCCGGGGCCGCGGCGCGGTGCTGGCAGACCTCGACAACGACGGCCTGCTCGACATCGCCGTCCTCAACCGCCGCGCGCCTTTGGAACTCTGGCGCAATGTCTCCCCGCCCGAGGGCCACTGGCTCAAGGTCCGGCTGATGGCAGGCGCGCCCAACACGCAAGCCGTCGGAGCCCGGATCGAGGTCGACGACGGCACCGGCCAGCCGCCCCGCCGCCGCGAAGTCACCGTCGGCGGTGGCCACGCCGGCGGCAGCGCCCTGCCGGAACACTTCGGTCTCGGCCCGGCGGAAACCGTCCTCGTCCGGGTGCTCTGGCCAAACGGCGGCGCATCGGACTGGATCGAAACGGCGGTCGACCGAGAGGTCGCGATCCACCCGTAGGGTGGGCAATCTGCCCACCGAACCCCGCCCATCCCGCAAGCGCAGGTTCCGAAACCCGTAGGGCGGGGCTCGCCCCGCCGCATCCTACGCGGCAACTCGTAGGGTGGGCAATCTGCCCACCATGCGCCCCCCCAAGACCGCCGCGCGAAGTGCCAACCTCTGAAACGCAGCACCACCCCCCGGATCGGGGCGCCTCCCCTCCCCCTCGTGGGGAGGGGATGGGGGTGGGGGGATCATCACTCAAAGCTCACCGCCCGCGCCGGGAAAATCCACCCGCCGCGCCTCACCCCGCTTCCGGTCACCCGCAGCGTAGGGCGGGGCTCGCCCCGCCACCCGTCCCGCCGCAAGACCGACACCAAAAACTGGGACAAACCCATGTCCCAGATCCTCACTCGACGAAGTCCAAAGAAAATCAATACCTTGACCCCCGCCCTGCCCAAGGCATGTTTCAAGGGGTCCAGAACGGACCCTTGTTCAGGCCCCATGCCCCCCGATATAGCCATTCCGATCCGGCGGCCTCCACCCCTCCAGGGCCCCCTGCTCCGCCTCCAGGATCTCGACCAGCAGAGGATGGCACGCCGCCACATCGCTCGAATGTTCCGCGCTGCAATCCCCGCCCGGACAGGCGCTGAGACAGCCCAGCAGATCAATCTCCGCGAAGAAATCGAGGTGATCCCCGGGCCGCACCGGGCTCGCCTTCATGAAATACTGCCCCGTCTCCCGCGTGAACCCGGTACACATGAAGACGTTCAGAACGTCATGCACATGCCCCTCCGCCTCCGACACCGGCATCCCCCGGTGCCCCGCCAGCGCCCGTGTCAGGTTCGAATGACAGCAATGATGATACTGCGTCCCCGCCAGCAGGTTCCCCGTGTAGGGATCGCACCGCGTCCCGATCACGTCATGCACCGACCCGCCAAACGGATCGATCCCGTACCACCCCAGCGTATCCTCCACGATCGTCGCCATCGGCCGGAGATACGGAAAGGCGGACCACATCCGTTCCCCTTCCGTCAGGTGAGTCCCGTGCAGCGCCCGCGTCTTCCCCGAATAGAACCGCTCCGCCAGATCGCCCCGGTTCCACAGGTTCAGGTCGCCCACCTGCGGCCCCTCGACCGACACGATGCGGAAAAAGCCCCCCGCCGGCACCTCGAAACACCGCGCCTCGCGCGGCGGCACCAGCACCTCGCCCACCTTCCGGGCCGAGGCCAGCGCCCGCCGGTAAAGGTCCATGTCCGGCACCGGCAGCGTCTCGTTCGGGTAGCAGATCACCGGCCGCACGGCGCGGCGGGCTTCGGCATCGGCGGGTTCGGTCATCGCTCTCTCCGCAATTCAGGGCCGCAACCGCTGGCGCAACTCGGCGAGGATGCGGTCCAGCTGTTCCTCGCGGCTCAGGGTGCCCTTGGTATAGCCATCCCCGAAGGCCCGCGACACCTCCCTGTCCTCGATCAGCTCCGCCAGCTCCCCCGCTGCCGAGATCAGGTTGGCGAGGTGCCACATGTAATGGCTCTCGCCCGACACCCGGTTGATGTAATGCAACCGCCCGCCCAGCAGCCGCAGCAGCTGTTTCAGCTGCTCGGGCGACTTGAAGGCAAGGTCAGGTGCTTCGGCCATGCCGTCACTCTGACGCCACCCGCCACAAAGGCAACCCTCAGCGTTGCAGCACCTCGACCCCCAGCACCGTCGGCAGATGCCGCGCGATCTCGTCCCAGGTCTCGCCCTCGTCGAGGCTGGCGAAGATGCTGCCGGTGTTGGTGCCGAAATACAGCCCCGCCGGGGTCGCCCGGTCCACCGCCATCGCCTGCCGCAGCACGGTGAAGAAGCAGGCGCCTTGCGGCAGCCCCGTCCGCTTGTCCTGCCACGTCGCCCCGCCGTCCGTCGTCTTCCACACCGCCGCGCTGGCATCGGGCGGAAAGCGCCCTTCGGTATCGCCGTTCAGCGGCAGCACCCAGGCCGTTTGCCCGTCGCGCGGATGCACCGCGATGGGAAAGCCGAAGGTCGAGGGCAGCCCCTCGGTGATATCGTCCCAGCTGCGCCCCCCGTCAGAGGAGCGGAATACCCCGTGATGGTTCTGCTGGTATAGCAGGTCGCCGTCCGGCGCCCGTCCGATATTGTGGACGCAATGCCCCGTCTCGCCATCGCGCGGCGCGGCGGGGTGGTCGTGGTGCCGGTGCGCCTCGGCATTCGACATCCGGTTGCGCCGCTCCCAGGTCTCGCCGCCGTCTTCGGTGGCGAACACGCCCGAGGAGGAAATGCCCAGCCAGATCTTCTTCGCGTCCTTCGGATCGGTCACGATGGAATGCAGCACCAGCCCCGCCGCGCCGGGATTCCACTTGTCGCGATCCGGGAAATTCGCCAGCGGCTCGGACTTCTCCCAGGTCTTGCCGCCATCCGTGCTGGACAGCAGCTGCGCCGGACGGGTGCCCGCATAAAGCGTCCCGTTGGCCCGGTGCAGCGACCAGACCGAATCCGCCAGCCCGTCGAATTTCGTCTCCACCGGCGTCCAGTTCATGAACTTCGCCATCTCGGGATCGTTCGCCGCCCATTCGTCGATCTGCCCCTTCGACAGCTTGGCGAGCGTCCAGCTCTTGCCCTGATCGTCCGACCGCCAGACCCCCGCCCCGCTCCAAGGCCCGCCGCCCCCGGCCCAGATCGTGCCGGTCTCGGCATCGCCGACGACGTGGTTGATCGGCCAGCCGTCGCAATGGGGGCCGGTCAGGCTCCACCCTTCGCGGCCCGTGCCGGTCAGCAGGAAGGCGCCCTTGGTGGTGCCGATCAGGATGGTGGTGGATTCGCTCATATCGGGTCTCCTCGGCAGCAAGGCAAGCAGCCGGAAGACCCCCGGGCAATATTACGTTGATATGAACTTAAATCTTGCGGAACGCCGCTCAGTTGCCGCGTCCGACCGCCAGGGTATTGATGTCGATGGCCCAGCGAGTCGGCACCGTCGGGCAACAGCGCGGGTCGTTCGGCCCGGGCATCGTCGTCGTGATGTCGACCTGCCCCTCGGAAAAGTGTGGATCGCGCGGATCCTGCCCATAGACCGGGACAAGCCCAAGGAAATGCCAGCCGTCCGTGTAGCGGCGATAGAGTCCGACGTTCAGCATCATCGCATTCCCGCCCTCGCGGTTGGCGAAATAGTGGAAGATCAAGCTGACGCTGGCGACGCCCGGATCGGCATGATCGGCAAAGAGGATCGGCGCGCCGTCCCCCGGCTGCACGTCGAGCGTCGGCGCGGTGAGGGGCGAGAGGAAGGACCAGTCCTGAGCGGCGGCGGGGGTGGAAAGGGTCAGGAGAAGGGCAGCCAGGGCGGCCAGGGATTTCAACATTCAAGCCTCGGAGTCGACGTTCCGGCACGCTGGGCCTGATCCGCGATTCTGGCAATCATTTTGCGGGCGGACCGCAGCGGGTTCCGGGCGCAAACCATGTCTCAGGCGCAACTTTCCGCGCTGGTTCCAACGGCATGTCGTAAACCGCCATCGCGCCGTAACTCCAGCCATAGGGCTGGCACTGCTTCAAGAGCAGGGCGTGGGGTTTGAAGGATTCCGAGGTTCGCAGGGAGCGGAGCGATTCAAAGAAGGACTGCTGAAACACCATCTCCGCACCGAACCGCTCGACGGCGATCCTGCGCCAGACCTCGGCAACAAGAGCCATCGACAGCAACCCGCACAGCGCAATCGCCGGCGGCATGATCGTCATCGACAGAAATGTCGGCTCGGGCCCCGCCAACCGACGGACAATCGCCCCGGCCAGGATCGCCCCGAACAGCCCGACGGCCAACAAGGCCGTATGGGGAAAGTTGTTGAACAGCAGGATCCGTAGCGCGAACGCCGGATCGCCGAAGAAGGCCCACAAGACACCAAAAGCCGCCGCCAGCCCGGCCAGGAGGCCGACAGCCGGCACCGGCCTGCCCGGTCACACCGCCCGTTCGACCATCATCTTCTTGATCTCGGCAATCGCCTTCGCCGGGTTCAGCCCCTTCGGGCAG
>JAGRMS010000355.1 GCA_020441135.1 Pseudooceanicola sp. | reverse complement strand
GGCGTGGCCTTCCTGTCGGCGCGGGTGCAGCTCGAGCTGGAGCTGCAATATCCGGCCTTTACCAGCCACCTGATGGAGATCGTCTATCCGCATTACCTGGCGCCGACGCCCGCCATGATGATCGCGGCCTTCGAGCCGGACATTACCAACTCGGCGGTGAAGAGTGGATACGTCCTGCCGCGCCACACGCTGTTGCGCAGCCGGTTGCAGGAAGGCGAGCAGACGCCTTGCGAGTTCCGCACCGCTGCGGACCTGACGCTCTGGCCGGTGGAGATCGCCGAGGCGCAGTATATCGACGGGCGGGGCGAACTGGTGGCGGCGGGCGTCGCCGGGAACACCGACGCGCGGGCCGGGGTGCGGCTGCGGCTGCGGCGCAAGGACGGCGGCAAGCTGTCCGATCTGCCGATGGACAGCCTGACGATGCACCTGAAGGGCGGCGGCGGCAGCAACTGGGCGATGCTTGAGCTGCTTTGCACCCAGACCCGCGCGCTGTGCGGGCGGTCCACCGACCGGCGCGCCGACTGGGCGCAGCCGCTGCCGGGCTCCGGGGTGAAGGCGCGCGGGTTCGAACCGGAAGAGGCGCTGCTACCGCTGCCGCGCCGGTCCTTCGACGGCTATCGCCTGTTGCAGGAATATTTCGCGATGCCCGAGCGGTTCCTCTTCGTGGAACTGCAGGGGCTGCGCCCCGCGATCCAGCGGGCGGTGGGGCCCGAGGTGGACATCTATATCCTTCTGGGCGAGGGGCGGCGCGAGATTTCGGCCAGCGTGGTGCCCGATGCCTTCATCCTGAACGCGGTGCCGGCGATCAACCTGTTCCCGAAGCGCTGCGACCGGGTGCATGTGACGTCGAAGGACACCGAGCTGCACGTGATCCCGAACCGGACCGCGGCGCTGGATTTCGAGATCTTCAGCATCGAGAGCGTCACCGGCATCAGCAGCGAGGGCGAGGACGACCTGGAGTTCCGCCCGTTCTATTCGGCCACCGACTTCACCTCGGCGGGCGAGACGCACCCGGCCTATTACACCCTGCGCCGCCGGATGCGGCAGCGGTCCGAGAAAGAGCGGCTGAGGGGCGTGCGGACGACCTACCTGGGATCGGAAACCTATGTGACGCTGGTGGACCGCAAGCAGGCGCCCTATTCGGCGAACCTGGACCAGCTGGCGGTGCGGGCGCTCTGTTCCAACCGCGACCTGCCGATGCTGCTGGCGACCGGCGACGTGGACGTGTTCCAGCTGCCCGAGGGCGGGCCGGTCAAGTCGATCCGGCTGCCGGTATCGCCGACGCGGCCGCATCCGACGCTGGCGCAGGGCGACACGGCCTGGCGGCTTATCAGCCACCTGAGCCTGAACTACCTGTCGATCATCGACACCGACGAGACCGGCGGCGGCGCGGAGGCGCTGCGCGAACTGGTCGGCATCTACGCGCCCCTGGGCGACCGGGTGACGGAAAAGCAGCTTGAGGGCATCTCGACCGTCAGCAGCCGCCCGATCGTGCGGCGGATGAGCGACGAAGTGCTGTCCACCGCCGTGCGCGGGCTGGAAATAACCATCGGATTCGACGAAAGCTTTTTCGAGGGAACAAGCTGCTATGTGCTCGGCGCCGTGCTCGAGCGATTCATGCGAAAATATGTTACGATCAACAGCTTTACAGAAACCGTGCTGAAAACGCAGAAACGCGGGGAAATTGCCAGATGGCGACCGGAAAAGGGACTCGGGCGGATCATCTGACCCACCTCGACCGGCTGGTCGCCGCGCCCGAGGAACATCACCTGTTCCAGGCGCTGCGCATCATCGAGGCGGCCTATCCGGACAATCCAAGGCTCGGCGAAAGCCGGCGCCCGAGGGAGGATCGCATCCGCCTGGGACAAGAGGCGGAACTGGCGTTTCCGCCCTCGACCATTGCGGCCTTCGTGCCGCCGGGGGCGAAGCCGGGGCGTCTGACGAACCGGTTCTTCGGACTGTTCGGGCCGCAGGGGCCGATGCCGCTGCACATGACGGAATATGTGCGCGACCGGTATCGCAACCACCGCGACCGGACGATCGTCGCCTTTGTCGACATGCTGATCCACCGCATGACCGGGCTGCTCTACCGGGCCTGGAACAGCGGCAACCCGGCGGTCAGTCATGACCGCGCCGATGATCCGATGTCGCGCAAGGTGGCGGCGATCGCGGGGTTCCACGGCGACGAACTGCTGGACCGCGACGCGCTGCCGAACGACACGCGCTTCCATTTCGCCGGGTTCTTCGGGCAGGGCGCGCGGAATGCCGAGGGGCTGGTCGCCATATTGTCGTCGTTCTTCGAGGCGAAGGTGACGATGCAGCAGTTCGTCGGCTCGTGGCTGGAACTGGAGCCGGACGACCAGTGGCAGCTGGGCGGGATGGGGGGCCTTGGCCGGTCCACCAGCATCGGCACCAAGGTCTGGACGCGGGGCGACAAGTTCCGGCTGAAGATCGGGCCGCTGAGCCTGGAGAAATACGAGCGGCTCTTGCCGGGCGGAGACTCGCTTGACCGGCTCAGGGCCGCCGTGCGCAACTATACCGGCGACGCGCTGGATTGGGACGTGAACCTGGTCTTGGCAGGCGACGACGTTCCGCGCGCCAGCCTGGGGGGCAAGACACGGCTGGGGCACACCAGCTGGATCGCGTCGCGCCGCGACGCCGACGAGACAAGGCCGGACGCGGAGGATCTGTTCCTCTATCCCGGCGCGATTGCAACGGGAGAGCGGCACGGCGAGGCCGCCGCAGGGATCGGGAAGGGACTGCAATGACCGAAATCAGCCGGGTGTCACTGTTCGGAAAGCTGAACAAGCTGGGGTATCAGGCGGTCGAAAGCGCCACGGTGTTCTGCAAGATGCGGGGGAACCCGTATGTGGAACTGGTACACTGGATGCACCAGTTGCTGAACATGCAGGACAGCGACCTGCACCGGATCATCCAGCACTACAACCTGGACCCGGGCAAGATCGCGACCGAAATGACGCGGGCGCTGGACATGCTGCCGCGCGGGGCCTCGGCGATTTCCGACCTGTCCGATCACCTGACGGACGCGATGGAACGCGGCTGGGTCTGGGGGTCGCTGCTCTATTCCTCCAGCCAGGTGCGCACGGGGCACCTGCTGCTCGGGATGCTGAAGACGCCGTCGCTGAGGAACATTCTCAAGTCGATGTCGCCGGAACTGGGCAAGATCGGGCCGGACGACCTGGCGGACAACTTCGCCAAGGCCACCGAAGGCTCGCCGGAAGAGCGGCTGCGCCCGCAGGACGGCAGCCAGACCGGCGGCGGGGTGGAACCCGGCGAGGCCAGCGGGGCGCGGCAGGCGGCGCTCGGGAGCACCGAGGCGCTGGACCAGTTCTGCACCGACCTGACCGAACAGGCGCGCAACGGCGAAATCGACCCGATCGTGGGGCGTGACGAGGAAATCCGCCAGCTGGTCGACGTGCTAATGCGGCGGCGGCAGAATAACCCGATCCTGACCGGCGAGGCCGGGGTGGGCAAGACGGCGGTGGTCGAGGGCTTTGCACTGCGCATCGCCCGGGGCGACGTGCCGCCTGCGCTCCAGAACGTGCGGCTATTGGCGCTGGATGTGGGCCTGTTGCAGGCCGGTGCGTCGATGAAGGGCGAGTTCGAGAACCGATTGCGGTCGGTGATCGACGAGGTCCAGGCCAGCCCGACGCCCATCGTGATGTTCGTGGACGAAACGCATACGCTGGTCGGCGCGGGTGGCGCGGCGGGCACGGGCGACGCGGCGAACCTGCTGAAACCGGCGCTGGCGCGCGGCACGCTGCGCACCATCGGCGCGACCACCTGGGCGGAATACAAGAAATACATCGAGAAAGACCCGGCGCTGACCCGGCGCTTCCAGGTCGTGCAGGTGGACGAGCCGGACATCCCGAAGGCCATCCTGATGATGCGCGGCATCGCCTCGATGCTCGAGAAGCACCACCAGGTGCAGGTGCTGGACGAGGGGATCGAGGCGGCGGTGTCGCTGTCGGCCCGCTACATCCCGGCGCGGCAGTTGCCGGACAAGTCGGTCAGCCTGCTCGATACCGCTTGCGCCCGCGTTGCGGTCAGCCAGCACGCGGTTCCGGCCGAGGTGGACGACAGCCGCCGCCGGATCGAGGCACTTGCGACCGAGCTTGAGATCATCGGGCGGGACGAGACGGCGGGGTATGACGTGGCCGACCGGCGCGAGGCGGTGACGGCGGCGAAGACCTCCGAGGAAGAACGGCTGGGCGGTCTGACGGAACGCTGGGAGAAAGAGAAGGCCGTGGTCGAGAAGATCCTCGACCTGCGCAGCAAACTGCGTGAAGGCGGCGCGCCGGTGGATACGCCGCTGGTGGGCGCCGAGGCGGAGGTTGTCGAGAGCCCGCTGGACGACGCGGCCCGCACACAGCTTCTGGCCGACCTGAAGGCGGCCAACCGTGAACTGACCGACCTTCAGGGGGAATCCCCGCTGATCCTGCCCATCGTCGACCACCAGGCGGTGGCGAGCGTTGTCGGCGACTGGACCGGCATCCCCGTGGGACGCATGGTCAAGGACGAGATCGACACCGTGCTGCACCTGGAGGAACACCTCGCCAAGCGAGTGATCGGCCAGGACCACGCGATGAAGATGATCGCCAAGCGCATCCAGACCTCGCGGGCCGGGCTGGACAACCCCAGCAAGCCCATCGGCGTTTTCATGCTGGCCGGGACCAGCGGCGTCGGCAAGACCGAGACGGCGCTGGCGCTGGCCGAGGTGCTCTATGGCGGCGAGCAGAACGTCATCACCA
>JAGRMS010000354.1 GCA_020441135.1 Pseudooceanicola sp. | reverse complement strand
GCGCGTCGATGTTGGCGCGGTAGGGGACGGTGGAGGGCGTGAAGACATGGCCGCGCCCGTGGCGGGGCAGGAAGGCCATGGCGACGCCGCCGAGCGAGCCGGTCAGGATCTGGTCCGAGGGCGGACCCCAGGGAGTTTCGACCCCGATCCATTCGGCATCCTCGAGCCCGTCGATGTCGTAGATGCCCGAGCCGCCGATGATGCCCAGCCGTGTCTCTGCCATGTGCCCTGTCCTTTTTCGCGGCAGAGTGGCCGCGCGGGCGGGCAAAGGCAAGCGTCAGAGCGACAGGATCGCGATACTGTCAGGGGCGAGATCGGCCTCGGCCACGTCCTTGAGCAGGATGTCGAAGTCGCCGACCTCGATCACGACGCCGAAGGCGGTGTCGCGGAGGCTCGTGGCCTGGTCGGTGCGGATGACGACGCGGTCGGTGCCCGCTTCGAAATCGGTGATCTGGTCGTAATCGCGATAAAGCGCGGGGATGACAAAGACGAACCTGTCCGCCCCGGCGCCGCCCGTCAGCACGTCGTCGCCGATGCCACCGACCAGCCGGTCGCGGCCGGCGCCGCCTTCCAGCAGGTCGGCGCCGCGGCCGCCGAGGAGTTTGTCGTTGCCCTCGTCGCCGCGGAGCACGTCCGCGCCAAGTTGCCCGACGATCCGGTCGTTGCCGCGCCCGCCCTGGATCACGTCATCGCCCCAGCCGCCCCAGGCGCTGTCGTCGCCAAGGCCCAGCCAGAAGGTGTCGTGTCCGTAGTTCAGGCGCACCACGTTGTCGCCGTCGAAGGCGATGGGAATGTCGTCGGACGAGGTCAGCAGGTCGTTGACGCCCGCCGAGGTGCTGTTGTCGATCACCGTCCAGTCGAGGGCGTAGAGCAGCGTTTCCATCGCCGCGAGGTCGCCGAGCGACTCGGCCTGGGCGGCGGCGGCGAGATCGGCGATATTCAGGCCAAGGTCGGTGAAGGTCAGGTAGTAGCCGGGGCTGTAGGTATAGGTGAAACTGTCGAGCGTGCCGGAGAGCAGGTTGGTCTCGCCTTCGCCGCCGTAGACGAGGCCGGTTCCGGCGATCGCCAGCGTCGCGGTCTGGTTCTGCAGGGTGGCCGCGGTAGCGCTGTTGCCGCCAAGGACGGCGTCGAGGAAGAGGATTTCGAACAGGCCCGCCGGGGCGCGATGGGCGTTGGCGAGACCTTCGGAGATTTCATAGGTGGGCATCTGGCACCCTGAATGCAGTTGATTCCAATGACTGGAACCTTAGCAGCCGGCCTGCCGATTGCCTATTGATTAATCGTCGGGGCGTGCCAGTTCGAACACCTCGGTCACGCGGGCGTAGTCGCGATAGCCGAGCCGGGCGAGCGGCTGGAAGGCGGTGACGTCGAACCGGCCGTCCTTCATGCAGTCGTCGCGCAGGTGGACGCCGACGACCTCGCCCAGCACCAGGTGGTTGACGCCGCCCTTCAGCGGGATGATCTGGGTCATCCGGCATTCCAGCGAAGCGGGGGCGTTCGCGACGCGCGAGCAGGGGATGGTTTCGCATTCCGCGCGGTCGATGTTCGCCTTTGTGAACTCGTCCACCTCGGGCGGGAAATGGGTGGTGGTGACGTTCATCGCGTCGCGTGCGGCGTATTCGACGATGTTCACGCAGAAGACACCGGTTTCCGAGATGTTCTGGACGCTGTCCTTCCAGTTGGTGGACGAGAACATCACCTGCGGCGGGGTGTAGGCGATGGCATTGA
The DNA here is from genome assembly GCA_020441135.1 of Pseudooceanicola sp. Taxonomy (GTDB): domain Bacteria; phylum Pseudomonadota; class Alphaproteobacteria; order Rhodobacterales; family Rhodobacteraceae; genus Seohaeicola_A. The sequence goes on along the minus strand of JAGRMS010000354.1, from coordinate 3,814 downwards.
AGAAGGAGTAGGGGGCGAGGTTCTCGATCCCCTTGGCGTCGCGGGTCGAGACCCAGGCGATGGGGCGGGGGGTGACGATGGCGTTGAAGGGATTGTGGGGCAGCCCGTGGCCGTCTTCGGGGCGGTAGAACATCGGTAACTCCTCGCGGTTTGAACAGGTGGTAGCGTCATGCTACGTCGGATGCCACAACAGAAATCCGAGGCGGCAGGCACCCCAGTGTTCGAATTCAGACCAGAGACCGAAGCCGACTGGTGGGAGGTCGAGTACCTGCTCGACCTCTGCTTTGCGCCGGGGCGCACGCTGTTGTCGTCCTACCGGCTGCGCGACGGCATTCCGCCGGTGCGCGGCCTGTCGCTGGTGGCGCGGGACGAATACGGCGTGCTGGTGGGCGGCATCCGGTTCTGGCCGATCCGGGTGGCGGGGCTGCCGGCGCTGTTGCTGGGGCCGGTGGCGGTACACCCGACGCACCAGGGCGAGGGATTGGGCGCCGCGCTGATCCGCGAGGGGCTGGCGGCGGCCCGCGCGGGCGGGTGGGAGCGGGTGATGCTGGTGGGCGATGCGCCTTACTACAACCGCTTCGGCTTCACCAAGCTCGAGCACGTCGAGATGCCGCCGCCGACGAACCCCGATCGGGTGCTGGGGCAGAACCTGGTGCCGGGAGCCTGGGCCGGGGTCTATGGCCCGGTGATGCGCTGGGATTCGGCGGACTATTGAAACCGCGCGCGTCACGCCCGACATTCTTGTGAAAGGGCGGAGGCGGACATGGACGATGTCGTGATGACGGGCCCGGTGGATGCCGAGGCAGAGCTGGACCGGCTGGCGGATCGCTATCGCAAGGCGGGCGGGCTGGGAATCAAGATGCTGGGCGCGCTGGGCGGGCAGGCGGAAGGATTGCTCGACAAGCTGCCGAGCGGTTTGCGCGACCGGCTGAACGACGGCACCGCCTATGCGCTGACGCTGGCGATGAAGGGGGCGCAGCACTCGCGGGGGGCGGTGAAGGACCAGACACCTTGGGTGAACACCGCCGTCGCCACCGCCATGGGCGCGGCGGGCGGGTTCGGCGGGTTGCCCTCGGCGCTGGTGGAGCTTCCGGCGACCACGGCGGTTTTGCTGCGCGCGATCCAGGGCGTGGCGGCGCAGAACGGGTTCAACCCGGATGAAGAGGGCGTGCAGTTCGACTGCATTCGCGTCTTCGCGGCCGCCGGGCCGCTGAGCGGCGACGACGGCGGCGACCTGGCGTTCTTCACCCTGCGCCTGACGCTGACCGGGGGCGCGATGCAGAAGATGATCGCGACGGTGGCGCCGAAGCTGGCGATTGCGCTGGGCCACAAGCTGGCGGCGCAGACGGTGCCGGTGCTGGGGGCGCTGGCCGGGGCCTCGGCCAATTACGTCTACACGAAGTATTATCAGGAGATCGCGCATGTTCATTTCGGCCTGCGCCGTCTCGCCATCGATGCCGATATACCGCATGCCGAGCTTGTGAACCGGTTGCAGGACAGGATGCGCGTGCCGCCGGTCAAGCGGGCTTGACGCTGGGGGTGAATGGTTGTGTAGTCTAGTTGTATAGAAAGACCGGCGCAGAAGCCCGGCCAGATGGCAGCAGAAAACGGTGCTCATGACCCAAGTGGAACCGCCCGGCGTCGAGGCCGTGGCGGACAGTGATTTCAGGCAACAATTTGCGGCGCTGTGCTTTTCGGTGACGAGCGGCAAGACGCGCGTGCTGCTGATCACGTCGCGCGGGACGGGGCGGTGGATCGTTCCCAAGGGCTGGTTTGTCGAAGGCTCTACCGCCGCGGGGTCCGCCGCGCGCGAGGCCTGGGAAGAGGCGGGCGTGGTCGGGCGCATCTACGACACATGCCTTGGCACCTACCGTTACATGAAAATCGAGCCGAAAAAGGCCGACATTCCCTGCCGGGCGCAGATCTTTCCGGTGAAGGTGCTGTCGCTGAAGGGCGACTATCCCGAACGGCACCAGCGCCGCCGCAAGTGGTTCTCGCCGAAAAAGGCGGCGGAGCTCGTGGACGAACCGGAACTGGCCGAGATCCTGCGGCGGTTCGATCCCGGGGCCTTGCAACCGCTCGGCAAGTCTTGAAACATCGGCGGAAACGGAACATTTAACGTTTATCCGCCTAGATGACTGCAAGATGATCCAATACGCGCTGAGATGCCCTGACGGCCACAGTTTCGACAGCTGGTTCCAGTCTGCCGAGGCTTACGAACGGCTGGCCTCGGCAGGCTTGGTCAGCTGCGCGGTCTGCGGCGGCGGCGGGGTGGAAAAGGCGATGATGACGCCGCGTGTTGCGACTGCGCGCGCGCCCGCGACGCTCAGCGAACCGGCCAGCCCGGCCGAGCAGGCGCTGGCCGAGTTGCGCCGCAAGATCGAGGCGAATTCGGAATACGTCGGCAGCAACTTCGCAACCGAGGCGCGGGCGATGCATGACGGCGACATCCCGCACCGCAACATTTATGGCGAGGCGCGGCTGGACGAGGCGCGCAAGTTGGCGGAGGACGGCGTGCCGGTCGCTCCACTGCCCTTCATGCCCAACCGCAAGGCGAACTGACCCCATGCACATCGTGATTACCGGCGCCAACCGGGGCATTGGCCGCGCCTTGGCGGAACACCTGGCCGGGGCGGGTCACAGCGTCACCGGGACGGCGCGCAGCGGCGAGGGGATGCAGCGGCTGGACGTGACGGACCGCAAGAGCCACGCGGCCCTTGCCGCCAGTCTTGCGGGCAAGCCCGTTGACCTGCTGGTGTGCAATGCCGGGGTCTACATCGACAAGGGCCAGCCGTTGGAGACCGGGTTCGCGCCCGAATTGTGGGAGCGGACCTTCGCCACCAACGTCACCGGCGTCTTCCTGACGGTGCAGGAGTTGCTGCCGAACCTGCGGGCGGCGAAGGGGAAGATCGCGATTATCTCGTCGCAGATGGCGTCGCAGACGAATGCCGCCGGGGGCAGCTATATCTACCGTGCTTCGAAGGCCGCCGCGCTGAACCTTGGTCGCAACCTGGCGCAGGATCTGAAGCGCGAGGGGATTGCCGTCGGCATCTATCATCCGGGCTGGGTGCAGACGGATATGGGGGGTGGTGCTGCAGCGATTACGCCGGAGGAATCGGCGCGTGGGCTGGCGCAGCGGTTCGATGCGCTCTCGGTCGCCACCACCGGCTGTTTCGAGACCTGGGACGGCCGCGCCCACCCTCTTTGACGCCCGCGCAATAGCCATTGCCCTTGCACGGGCGCGCGCGTAAACACCGCGCGACTTTTGACGGACAGGGAACCGCAATGCCGATCCTGGTGATGAAATTCGGCGGCACCTCGGTCGCCACGCTCGACCGTATCCGCCGCGCCGCCAAGCGTGTGGGCGTCGAGGTGGCCAAGGGCTATGACGTTATCGTCATCGTTTCGGCCATGTCCGGCAAGACCAACGAGCTGGTCGGCTGGGTCGAGGAGACCTCTCCGCTGTTCGACGCCCGCGAGTACGATGCCGTCGTGTCGAGCGGCGAGAACGTGACCGCCGGGCTGATGGCGCTGACCTTGCAGGAGATGGATATTCCGGCGCGCAGCTGGCNNGGCAGGGCTGGCAGGTGCCGGTGCTGACGACCTCGGCGCATTCCTCGGCCCGGATCGAGGACATTCCGAACGCCAACATCCTGAAGAAGTTCGAGGAAGGCATGAAGGTCGCCGTGGTGGCCGGGTTCCAGGGCGTCAGCCCGCAGGGCCGCATCACCACGCTGGGGCGGGGCGGATCGGACACCACCGCCGTCGCCTTCGCCGCCGCCTTTGGCGCGGAACGCTGCGACATCTACACCGA
>JAGRMS010000353.1 GCA_020441135.1 Pseudooceanicola sp. | reverse complement strand
AGATGATCTTCTTCTTCTCGGGGCGTCCGAGGACGTTGTTGTAATACCAGACCAGCTTGATGTTGGTCTCGTTCGCGTCGGATCCGCCGAGGCCGAAATAGACCTTTGACATCCCCTTGGGCGCGCGGTCCAGCACCATCTTCGCCAGCGTGACCGAGGCGTCGGTGCCGTGGCCCGCGTAGGCGTGGTAATAGGCCAGTTCGCGGGCCTGTTCGGCGATGGCCTCGGCGATCTCCTGCCGGCCATAGCCGACGTTGACGCAGTAGAGCCCCGAGAAGGCGTCAAGCAGGCGGGTGCCGTCGCGGTCCTCGATATGGACGCCCGAGGCGGTGCGGATGATCCGGTTCGCCGACTCTCCGCGCGCGTGCTGGGCCGCGTGGGTCGAGGGGTGCAGGAAGTGGTCGCGGTCCCACTGGTCGATCTGGTCGTTTCTGAGCATCGGATCCTCCTTTTGGCCCCCGGCATAGGGTATCCGGGGCCAAAAGGCCACGTCAGGCACGTTCGTCGGTGTTCAGGCGGCGTTCCAGCCAGCGGACGCAGGCCGAGACGATGAGGATCAGGACGAGGTATTCCAGCACCAGCACGGTGTAGATTTCCAGCGGACGGTATTCCGAGACGATCAGCTCGTTCGCCTTGCGCGTCAGCTCCTGCATCCCGATGACCGAGACCAGCGAGGACATCTTGAGCATGTAGACCAGCTGGTTGCCGAGCGCGGGCAGGATGCGGCGGATCGCCTGCGGCAGGATCACGTAGCGCATGGTGTCGCGGTAGTTGAGCGAGACGGAATAGGCGGCCTCGTATTGCCCCTTCGCGATGGACTGGATGCCGGCGCGGAAGATTTCGGCCTGGAAGGCGGAGTCGGACAGCGCCAGGGCGATGACCCCGGCCCAGAAGACCGACAGCGTGAGGCCGGTCAGCTGCGGCAGGCCGTAGTAGACCCAGAGGATCAGCACCAGGATCGGCACGGCGCGGACGAGTTCGACGTAGGTGCGGCTGAGGCGGCGGGGCCACTTGCGCGCCGACAGCCCAGGCAGCGCGACCAGAAGGCCGACGACGACCGAGATGCAGATGGCAGTGGCCGACAGCTGGATGGTGTAGGAAAGGCCCGAGAGCAGGAACTTCAGGTTCAGCCAGCCGCGCGGGGTGGCGGGGTTGACGACATACCAGCCCCAGCTGGAGGAGCAGCCGGAGAGCAACAGGAGGAGGAGCAGCGCACGCATCAGTGGTTCAGGATCTTGTCGAGGAAGTCGCGGCACCGCTGGCTGCGCGGCGCGGTGAAGAAGGCTTCGGGCGGGGCGGTCTCGACGATCTCGCCGTGATCCATGAAGACCATGCGGTCGGCGACCTTGCGGGCAAACCCCATCTCATGCGTCACGACCACCATCGTCATGCCGGTCTGTGCCAGCGTGGTCATCACGTCGAGCACCTCGGAGATCATCTCGGGGTCCAGCGCCGAGGTGGGTTCGTCGAAGAGCATGATCTCGGGCTCCATGCAGAGCGAGCGGGCGATGGCGACGCGCTGCTGCTGGCCGCCCGACAGTTGCAACGGGTAGTTGCCCGCCTTGTCGGCCAGCCCGACGCGGGTCAGCGCGGCGGCTGCGCGGGTGTCGGC
>JAGRMS010000352.1 GCA_020441135.1 Pseudooceanicola sp. | reverse complement strand
AGCGGGATCATGATCTCGGGCACCACCGGCGCGCCGTCGCGGCTGGCCTCCAGCGTCGCCTCGAAGATGGCCCGCGCCTGCATCTCGTAGATCTCGGGCACCGTCACGCCCAGCCGCACCCCGCGCAGCCCAAGCATCGGGTTGTATTCCGCCATCTCGGCCACCCGCCGGGTCACGTCGTTGATCGGAAACCCCAGCGCCTCGGCCAGCTCGCGCTGGCCGCTGCGCGAGGTCGGCAGGAACTCGTGCAGCGGCGGGTCGAACAGGCGGATGCAGACCGGCTGGCCCTCCATGATGCGGAACAGCTGCACGAAATCCTCGCGCTGCATCGGCAGCAGGCGCTCCAGCACCGCCGCGCGCTCGGCCGGGCTGTCGGCGAAGATCATCTCGCGCATCACGATCAGGCGCGCGGGCTCGAAGAACATGTGCTCGGTCCGGCAGAGCCCGATGCCCCCGGCGTTGAAGTTGCGCGCCGTCTGCGCGTCCTCGGGGGTATCGGCATTGGCGCGGATGCCGATGTCGCGCTCGGCGTCGGCCCAGGCCATCAGCGTCTGGAAGGCGTCGTCCAGCGCTGCCTCCAGCATCGCGGGCGCACCCGCCAGCACCTGGCCCGTCGTCCCGTCGATGGTGACCAGGTCGCCTGCCCGCAGGATCCGCCCGTCCGGCGCCTTGATCTGCCCGTTCGCCACGTCGAACTGCATCGACGAGGCCCCGACGATGCAGGGCAGGCCCAGCCCGCGCCCGATCACCGCCGCGTGGCTGGTGATCCCGCCCCGTTCGGTCAGCACGGCGGCCGAAGCATGCATCCCCCGGATGTCCTCGGGCGAGGTCTCGCGCCGCACCAGCACGCAAGGCTCGCGCCGCGCCGCGCTGGCCTGGGCCTCGCTGGCGGTAAAGACGATGCGCCCCGTGGCGGCCCCCGGGCTGGCGGCGATGCCCTTGCCCAGCACGTCGCGCGGCGCGGAGGGGTCGACCTGCCGGTGCAGCAACTCGGTCAGCTGGTTCGGCTCCACCCGCATCAGCGCCTCCTGCGGCGTGATGATCCGGTCCTCGGCCAGCTGGACCGCGACCCGCACGGCGGCACGGGACGAGCGCGGCACCCGGACGCCGTCCAGCAGATGTACATGGCCGCTTTCGATCACGAACTCGACCTGCATCTCTTCCTTCAGCTTCTCGCGCATCAGCGCGGCATAGGCCTTCAGCTGCGCAAACGCCTCCGGCGCCACATCCGCCAGCGCCGTCCCGCGCGGATCCTTCTCGAGGTAGAGCGCCGCCGCCCCTGCCCCCAGCGCCTCGCGGTGCTGGCTCTGCGACAGGTAGCGCCCGGTGATCTGGGGCAGCCCCGTCACCGTGTTGATCAGCTGCAAAACGCCCGAGCCGCATTCGCCCTGGCCGAACCCCGGGATCATCTGCTGCACCACCAGCCCCAACCCCGCATCCGCCGGCGCGCCCTTGGCCTGCCGCAGCAGCCGGGCCGAGGTGCCCTCCCAGGCCCGCGCCATCGACCGCAGCACCGCCGTCAGCTGCTCGCGCGGATCCTGCGGGAAGGGCTCGTCGGTCTCGTCCTCATAGGCGCGCAGCATCGCCTGGAGACCCTCGCAATCCTGCGCGGCGTCGTCGAATTCGTCCGGGTCGAGCCGCGCGACATGGACGGCGTAGGACTGCACGAACCGGGCATAGATCGCGGCGGCGGCCTCTTTCCCCAGGCTCTGCGACAGCTCGCGCTGTCGGGCGGCGTTCATGCCGATGTTCAGCACCGCGCCGGGACCGCCCCAGTCGGGGTCTTCCGAGGACGGGCGCACGCAGAGCAGCGTGTCGGGCGGGAACTGCTCCACGATGGCCGCGACGTCGGGCATCTGGCCCTCGGCGATCTTGCGCACCGCGTCGAAGGACAGCGCGACGGTCAGCGGCACCGGCAGGTCGAGGCGGACCAGCCGCTGCAGGCATTTCGCCCGGCCGCCGTGGGTCTCGTTCTGGACCGGGGCCTTGGGCGTGATCAGCGTGACGTGGGGATTATTCTGCACTGCGGCACCTCTTCGACGGGGTGCAGAATAGGCCGGTTGCGTCATGGCGCAAGGGGCGCGTGCGCAAGGGCTTTCGAAAGCCCTTGCGCGGCGTTGCCGCGCAAAGCCGTTTCGAAACGGCTTCGCCCCTACCCTTCCACGCGCGTCAGGTCGGCGACCGAGGAACAGGTCTTGCGGATCTGGCTCAGCAGGTTCAGCCGGTTGCGGCGGATCACGGCGGACTCGTCGTTGATCTTCACCGCCTCGAAGAAGGCGTCGATGGGCCCGCGCAGCGCGGCCATGGCGGCGACGGCGGCGGGGAAGTCCTGTTGCGCGAGCGCGGGTTTGATCGCCTTTTCTGCCTCGGCCAGCGCATCGAATAGGGCGGCTTCCTGCGGCACCTGCGCCAGCTTGCGGTCGGCACCGAAGGAGTATTCGACGCCATCGGCCTCCTCTGCCTGCGTCAGGATGTTGTTCGCGCGCTTGAATCCCTGCAGCAGGTTCTCGCCCTCGGGCGTGCTGAGCACGGCGTTGAGCGCAGTGGCGCGCTTGACCAGCAGGGTGAGGTCGTCGTTGCCGGGCATGGCCAGACAAGCGTCGATGATGTCGTGCCGGATGCCCTGATCGCGGAGGTAGACTTTCAGGCGGTCGTGGAGGAAGGCGAGGAGGTCTTTGCATATCGCCAGACACTGTCTAGCTTCTTGATCTGAAAGGTCGGCTGTTCGTTTGGCAAAAGCCGCTTGAAAGATTTCCTCAAGCTTTTCTTGGTTGGCTACGGCTGCTTCGATTTGGCTCAACGCCGCCGCGGTCGCCAAGAAGCGTTGAGACCTCGCCAAGTCGGCCACGTTGACGACGGCGCCCATCAAATCAGACATTAGCGATAGCCGTAGCCCATTCCCCAACACCAACCGAATAACCCCAAGCGCCGCCCGCCGCAGCGCAAACGGATCCTTGCTCCCTGTCGGCTTCTCATCAATCGCCCAGAACCCGGTCAGCGTGTCGATCTTGTCGGCCAGCGCGACAGCCACCGAAATAGGCGCGGTCGGCACCGTATCGGACGGCCCGAGCGGCGAGTAATGTTCCTGCGCCGCCGCCGCGACCGCCGGATCGCCGCCTGCAGCCTCGATGTAGTAGCGCCCCATCACGCCCTGAAGTTCGGGAAACTCGCCAACCATGTCCGACGACAGGTCGGCCTTGGCCAGCCGCGCCGCCGTTTCGGCCTTGTCGGGGTCCGCGCCAACCATCGGGGCCAACTCACGGGCCAACGCCGCGATGCGCTCGATCCGTTCCGCCTGGCTCCCAAGCTTGTTGTGGAAGGTCACGTTCCCAAGGCTTTGCAGCCAGTCCTTCATCCCCGCCTTGGCCACGCGCAGGTCGTTCTCCCAGAAGAACCGCGCATCCGATAGTCGCGCCGACAGCACGCGGCGGTTGCCCGCCAGCACGGTCGCCCCATCGTCCGCCGTCTCGCGGTTCGCCACGGTGATGAAGCGTTCGATCCGCCCCGTCTTCGGGTTCTTCACCGAAAAGAACTTCTGATGCTCGCGCATCGAGGTCTGCAGCACTTCCGCGGGCAGGTGCAGGAAGTCCGCACCGATCTCGCCCATCAGCACCACCGGCCATTCCACCAGCCCCGCGACCTCGGCGAGAAGCCCGGCGTCCTCGACCACCTCCAGCCCGGCAGCGAAAGCCATCTGCTGGGCATCGTTCCAGATGTGCTCGGCGCGTTCGGCGGCGCTCAGGATCACATGCGCGCGCTTCAGCTTCGCCGCGTAATCCTCGAAGGAAACAACGGAAAACCGCCCCGACGCCATGAAGCGGTGGCCCTCGGTCATATCCCCCGCGACGATCCCGTCGATGTCCAGCGGCACCACCTCGGCCCCCGCCTCGGTCGTCAGGATGCAGAGGATCGACTGCAACGGCCGCACCCAGCGCAACGTCCCCGACCCCCAGCGCATCGACTTGGGCCAGGGGAAATTGCGGATCGTCTCGGCCAGCACCTCGGCAATGATCTCTGCCGCCGGACGGCCAGGACGCGCGATCACCGCGAACAGCATCGCCCCCTTCGGCGTCTCGCGTTCCTCCAGCTGGTCCCGCGTCAGGCCCGTGCTCTTCAGGAACCCCTCGATGGCCTTGTCCGGAGCATCCGCCCTTGGCCCCCGCCGTTCCTCCTTCAGCGCGGGCGAGGCGGCCAGCAGCCCCTCCACCGCCAGCGTCATGCGGCGCGGAGTCGCAAAGGCGGCGGCGGCGGCATAGGTGAGGCCCGCCTGCACCAGCCCCTCGGTCACGCGCGCCTTCAGGTCGTCGGCGGCGCGCGCCTGCATCCGGGCGGGGATTTCCTCGGAGAAAAGCTCAATCAGCAGGTCGGGCATCGGGTGCGTCTTTCGGTTGATCATCGGGCCGGGGCGGGCATTCCTCGCCCACGACGGTGCCGTCATAGGCCTTGGCCCCGCAGTCGTTGAGGTCGTTCCAGACATAGCCGCGCCCGTCTTGCGTGATCGCGACGATCTGGTCCACGCCATAGTGGATGTTCTTGCGGCCAAGGAAGGCGATGGCGGTGCCCGCCTCCAGCTCGGCGGCGATGGCCTCGGCATCGAAGCAGTCGAACCATGCGGGGCCGTTCCGCGGCTGCGGCTTCACGGCGGCGACGTAGGTCTCGCTCAGCAGGGCCTGCGTCATCGTGGTGGTGAAGCAGGCGCGATAGCGGATCGGCGACGAGTCGGCGTCGATGGCCTCGAAGTTGTCGTAGAGGATCGCCTCCGGCTCGCCCGAGGCCAGCCCGACAAGCGTCACGTCCTGCCCCGCCACGGCCTGCACCGGATGGTAGTAGCCGTAGACCTGCAGGTAATAGAGCGCCCCGCCCGCGATGGCTCCTGACAGGATCAGCACCGTTGCGATGACCTTTCCGTTCACGCCGCGTATCCGCCCGCCTTCGTCGTGACGAAGGCATCCGCGCATTGCTTCGCCAAGGCCCGCACGCGGCCGATGTAGGCCTGCCGTTCGGTGACAGAGATCACGCCGCGGGCGTCGAGCAGGTTGANNNCCTTGATGCACTGGTCGTAGGCCGGGTGGGCCATGACGATGCGCTTGCCGGTCTTCGGGTCGTCGGCGGGCTGGTCCAGGATCGCCCGGCACTCCGCCTCGGCCTCCTCGAAGTGCTTCAGCAGCACCTCGGTATTGGCGACGTCAAAGTTCCAGCGGGCGTATTCCTCTTCGGTCTGCTTGAAGATGTCGCCATAGGTCAGCGGGATCGGGGCCGATGGGTCGTTGAAGGGCATGTCCATCACGTGCTCGATCCCCAGCACATACATGGCGAGGCGTTCCAGCCCGTAGGTCAGCTCGCCCGAGACCGGCGTGCAGTCATGCCCGCCGACCTGCTG
>JAGRMS010000035.1 GCA_020441135.1 Pseudooceanicola sp. | reverse complement strand
GGCAGGCCGTGACAGTCCCAGCCGGGCACATAGCGCGCGTCATAGCCCATCATCTGATGGCTGCGCACGATCATGTCCTTGATCGTCTTGTTCAGCGCGTGGCCGATGTGCAGGTTGCCGTTCGCATAAGGAGGGCCATCGTGCAGCGTGAACGGCGGGCGGTCGCCCGCATTGGCGCGCAGGCGGTCATAGACGCCGATCCGCTCCCACCGGGCCAGCCAGTCGGGCTCGCGCTTGGGCAGTCCTGCGCGCATCGGGAAATCGGTCTTCGGAAGGTTCAGCGAGTCTTTGTAGTCAACGGTTTCGGCGCACATGGCGGCGTCCTTCGGATGGTCTGGCACAAGCGGTGAGGTCGGTGCGATGCTCGGACACCTTCGCCCGGCGTCTGGGATCAGAGCGCCGGGTTCGTAATTCGCCGGGGAATGCGGAAACACCTGGTCATCGGGCGCCTTATAGGCGGGCGTCCGGGGCGGGTAAAGTGGCGACGGCCCGGCCCGGGCTGCCGTTAACGGGTTGGAAGCCCGATTGTGGCATGACGGACCTGTTCCGATCCGGAGGTCCGATCATGTCCCATCTGCTGCGGCTCGCGGCCCTTGCCGTCGCCATCCTGATGCCCCTCGCCCTGCCCGCCGCCGAGCGGGCAGAACCCACCGGCCCGGTGCTGCTGACCATCAGCGGCGCCATTGCCGACACGGACGCCAGCGGCACGGCCCGCTTCGACCTCGACACGCTGCGCGCCCTGCCCGCCGTCACGTTCGAGACGACCACGATCTGGACAGAGGGCCGGCAGACCTTCACCGGGGTATCGCTTGCCACGCTGCTGGAATCGGTCGGCGCCAGCGGCACCAGCATTCGCGCGACAGCGATAAACGACTATTCCGTCTCGATTCCGGCCGACGACTGGGCAGCGGGTGCCGCGATCGTCGCCTACCTCAACAACGGCGAACCGATGTCGTTGCGGGGCAAGGGACCGCTCTGGATCGTCTATCCCTACGATACCAGTTCCGCCTTTCAGACCGAGGTGATCTATTCCCGCAGCATCTGGCAGCTGGATCGCATCGAAGCAACCGACTGAGGTCAGGCCGTTGGAACGGGCCCGACAGGACCGGCAGCGATTTCAGTTCGCTGCCCTGGTATTTGCGCTTGGCGTCGGGGTTGTCGGGCTGATGGCCTGGGTGGTGCTGCAAGAACTGGATGACCTGTCCACCGCCAGCTCCGACAATCGACAATGGACACTCGCGCAGGCAGATGTCGAATTCATGCGTTACCGGCTGGCGCTGGAGCTTGCCGTCTCGGGCGGCGCCGACCTCGCGCAGGTGCGGCAGGCGTTCGACGTCTTCTACAGCCGGATCGCCACGATCGAAAGCGGGTCGGTCTATTCCGTCTTTCGCGACGACCCGTCCTTTGCCGATCACCGCCAGCGGATCAAGGCGTTTCTCGACGAAACCGTCCCCTTCATCGACGCTCCCGACGACCGCCTGGGTGCCGCGCTGCCCGACCTCGAAAACCGCGGCAGGATATTGGCCGGTGACGTCCGTGCCCTGTCCCTGGCGGGCCTGACGGCCTTTGCCAAGCAATCGGAGGCAACGCGGTTTCACCTCAAGACGCTGCTGACGGGGATGGCGCTGACCCTTGCCCTGCTCGTTGCCGGGCTCGCGCTGCTGTCCTACTTCCTGTTCCGGATCGCCCGCCTCGCCCAGGGCCGTGCGCGGCAGGTCCATCGCAGCGCCACCCGCCTCAGGACAATCGTGGAATCGTCGCAGGACGCGATCATCGTCACCGATCTCGAAGGCCGTATCCGCGAATTCAATCCGGCCGCGGCCCGGCTCTTCGGGCACCGGCCCGATGCCGTTCTCGGCGAGGACGCGGTCGATCTGCTGGTGCCTTCCGTGCGCCAGCCGCTCGTGCGGCAGCGGATGGCGGCGATGCGCAAGGGGGACCGGCCCTCGCACCGCCGCATCCAACGCACCGGAACCATCGGAATCGACGGGCACGGCCGCCATTTCCCGGCCGAGTTGTCGGCTGTCCTGGTCGACGATGGGACAAGGTGCATCTTCATCGCCTTCATCCGCGACGTTTCCCAGACGCAGGCAGCCAACGAATCCCTGATCGCCGCGCGCGACCGCGCCCTTGCGAGAGAACGCGCGCGGGTCGAGTTCATGGCCGCCATGAGCGCACGGCTACGCCTGTCGCTGGACCGTATCACCGAGACACTTGCCGCGGAGCCGGAAACGACCGGGTCGGCGACACGGGGCGATGATCCCCTGGGGTTCCTGACCCGGCTTGTCGACGACGTCGGAGAGCTGACGCACATCGATTCAGGCCGCGTCACCGTCAACCGCGTGCCGGTTTCCGTCAACGACCTGTTGGACGGCCTGGTGCGCGAAAACGCGGCAAGAGCGGATGCACAGGACACGATACTCGACTGGAAGCCGGTGCCCGCCCGGAGTGAAACCATCGAAACCGACCCGGATCACCTGCGGCGCATTCTCGGGATCCTGATCGGCAATGCCGTCCGGTTCACCAACCGGGGAAAGGTGACGGTGACGGTCGAGCCGGGGACAGACCGACAGGGAACAATCGAACTCGTCGTCGCAGACACGGGCAGCGGAATCGCCTCTTCCGAATTACCCTTCGTCTTCAACGACTTCGCCGCGCCCGGATACCGGAATGCCCATCACGCGGCCGGTTCTGGCCTGGGTCTGGGCATTGCCCGCAGGCTGGCGAGGCTGCTGGGCGGCGAGATCGTTGCCAACAGCACCCTGGGTGTCGGTTCCGAGTTCCGGCTGCGCCTGCCATTCGACGCGGCCGCCTCCGACGCTGCGCGGCCACGAAAGGAATCACGGGTCGGCGCCGCGATCCGCAACAGGCCCCCGAAAGCTGGCGGAGCCGAGCCGACGCAGCGGCAGCCGCCGTCACGCAACGTCGCGTCGGAAACGCCCGATCACGCCCCCATCGCGGACACCGCCAATGTCGACGGAGCGGTCTCAGCCCCGCGGTGACATGCCCGCGCCCGCCGATCGCTCAGCGCAGGATCGACCGCCCGGCGTAGCGCGCGGTTTCCCCCAGCGCCTCCTCGATGCGGATCAACTGGTTGTATTTCGC
>JAGRMS010000034.1 GCA_020441135.1 Pseudooceanicola sp. | reverse complement strand
CCAGTTCGACAACGTGGCGAACCGCGCCGCGCACGAGGCGACCACCGGCCCGGAAATCTGGGAGCAGACCAGCGGCAAGGTCCACGGCTTCAGTGCCGCCGTCGGATCGGGCGGAACGCTGGCGGGCGTCGCGGACTACCTGCAACCCAGGGGCGTCAAGATCGCGCTGGCCGACCCGATGGGCGCGGCGCTTTACAGCTATTACACCACGGGCGAGCTGAAATCCGAAGGCAACTCGATCACCGAGGGCATCGGGCAGGGCCGCATCACGAAGAACCTCGAAGGCTTCACACCCGATTTCGCCTACCAGATCCCCGACGAGGAGGCGCTGCCTTACGTCTTCGACCTGCTGCGCGACGAAGGGCTCTGCCTGGGCGGGTCGTCAGGCGTGAACATCGCCGGGGCGGTGCGGTTGGCGAAGGATCTCGGCCCCGGCCATACCATCGTTACGATCCTCTGCGACTACGGCACGCGCTATCAGTCCAAGCTGTTCAACCGCGATTTCCTCGCCTCCAAGGGCCTGCCCGTGCCGTCCTGGATGACCCGCGCGCCCGCCTCGATTCCCGGCGTCTTCGTCGACGGATGACGATGCGCCTGCTTGCTCCGGTCCTTGCGCTGCTGCTGAGCCTTTCGGTAGCCTTCGCGCAGGAGGACGGGCCGAACTACGAGACCTGGACGCGCGTCGCCGCCCAGGCCGAGGACGTCACCGAACGTGGCCGCGCCTCGGACGAGGCGATGGAGGCGCTGCGCAGCCAGCTGGTGGACTGGCGCGAGCAGTTCCTGACCGCCGAGGGCCGCAACGCCGACCGCATCGCCACCCTGCGCAGCCAGATCGCCGCGCTGGGGCCGGTGCCCGAGAGCGGCACCGAGGCAGAGGACGTCGCCGCGCGCCGGGCCGAGCTGACCGACCAGCTGAACCGCTTGCGCGCGCCGGTGATCGCCGCCGAGGAAGCCTACCTGCGCGCCGACGGGTTGATCCGCGAGATCGACAGCCTGATCCGCGAGCGCCGCACCAACCGGCTGCTGGAACTGGGGCCAAGCCCGCTCGACCCGCGGCACTGGGCCGCAACCGGCGCGGCGCTGCTGACAACGGCGCACGATCTGTCGAACGAGGCCATCGCCAGCTGGGGGTCGGCCACCGGCCGGGCCAGGCTCCTGTCGAACCTGCCCGTCACGATCCCGGTGCTGCTGCTTGGCCTGCTGCTGATCGTCCGGGGCCGGGTCTGGATCATCCGGCTGGTGAAACGGATGCGGGAATGGACGCGCAAGGGCTCGGGCGTCTGGCGGCTGATGGTCTCGCTCGGCCAGATCGTCCTGCCGCTGGTGGGGCTGGTCCTGCTGGTCACGGTCATCGACCTGTCCGGCATGGTGGGCCCGCGCGCGACCACGCTGGTGCAGGGGCTGCCGGTCTGGGGCGCCACCGTGTTGCTGGTCTGGTGGCTGGGCGACGAGGTCTTCTCGCGCGTCGACGAGCTTGCCACGGTGCCGATCGACGCCGGCCACCGGGCCGAGGCGCGGGTGCATATCGGCATCCTCGCGCTGTGCCTCGCCGCGCACGACATGGCGAACCTGCTGGTTTCGACCGAGAGATACGCCGCCGAGATCGCCAACGTTCTTGAACTGCCCGTCATGGCCCTGACCGGCCTGTCGCTGTTCCGGCTTGGCCATATCCTTTCCGGCCGAACCCTGCCGCCGCCCGAAACCGACGGCGAGAGCGGCCAGAACTATGCCCGCCGCCTGATGTGGTTCATCGGGCGCGCGGCGATGGTGGTCGGCGTCGCCGGGCCGCTGATGCTGGCGGTCGGCTACGGGCAGGCCGCGCTGGCGCTGGTCTATCCCGGCGTCGGCACGCTGATCCTGCTGGGGGTGCTGACAGTCCTTCAGCGGCTGGTCTTCGACCTCTACCATCTCGTCACCGGCGAGCGGGACGCCGAACAGGGCGGGCTGATCCCGGTGCTGGCGGGCTTCGTGCTGATCCTGGCCGCGCTGCCGGTGCTGGCGCTGATCTGGGGCGCGCGCACCGCCGACCTGACCGAGATCTGGGCGCGCTTCCGCGAGGGTTATTCCTTTGGCGAAACCCGCGTGTCGCCCGGCGATTTCCTGACTTTCGTGCTGGTCTTCGTGATCGGATACATGGCGACGCGGCTGTTGCAGGGGGGGCTGCGCAACTCGGTCCTGCCCAAGACCCGGATCGACCCCGGCGGGCAGACGGCGCTCTTGTCGGGGATCGGCTACGTCGGCATCTTCGTCTCGGCGCTGATCGCCATCACCAGTGCGGGAATCGACCTGACCGCGCTCGGCTATGTCGCGGGCGCGCTGTCGGTCGGCATCGGTTTCGGCTTGCAGAATATCGTGTCGAACTTCGTCTCGGGCATCATCCTGCTGATCGAACGCCCGATTTCCAAGGGCGACTGGATCGCGGTCGGGGGCCAGATGGGCTATGTGCGCGACATCTCGGTGCGCTCGACCCGGATCGAGACCTTCGACCGCACCGACGTGATCGTGCCGAACTCGGACCTCATCAGCGGCACGGTGACGAACTACACGCGGGGCAATACCATCGGGCGGGTGATCGTGCCGGTGGGCGTGGCCTATGGGACGGACACCAAGAAGGTCGAGCGCATCCTGCGCGAGATCGCCGAGGCGCAACCGATGGTGCTGGCCAATCCGCCGCCCAACGTGGTGTTCCGCGCCTTCGGGGCGGACAGCCTCGATTTCGAGATCCGGGCGATCCTGCGCGACGTGAACTGGTCGCTGGCGGTGCATTCGGACATCAACCACGAGATCGCGCGGCGGTTCACCGAGGAAGGCATCGAGATTCCCTTTGCCCAGCGCGACGTCTGGCTGCGCAACCCCGAGGCATTGCGCGGGCCGGCGCCTGAGACGGTGGCACAGCAGGCGGCGGCCAAGGACGCGCCGGAAGAGAGCGAGGCCCAGGCATGACCCTGTTTCTGAAAGACGCCTATCGCCGCACGGCGCCGGGCCGGGTGCTGGCCGCGAGCGACGGTGCGGTGGTGCTGGACGAGAGCCTGTTCTACGCCACCGGGGGCGGCCAGCCCGGCGACTCCGGTTCGCTGGAGTGGGACGGGGGCCGCGTCGCCGTCACCGAGGCGGTCAAGCGCGATGGCGGCATTGCCCTGCTTTGCGACGGCGCGCTGCCGCCGGTGGGGGCCGAGGTGGTGCAGATCCTCGACTGGGACCGCCGCTTTGCCCACATGCGCGTCCATACCGCGCTGCACCTGTTGTCGGTGGTGATCCCGCGCCCGGTGTCGGGCGGGCAGATCTCGGCGGGCTACGGGCGGCTCGACTTCGATATGCCCGAGGCGCCCGAGGACAAGCAGGCGCTGGAAAACGCGCTGAACGCGCTGGTCGCGCGGGATCTGGTGGTGGGCGAGACCTGGATCGCCGACGCAGAGCTCGACGCCAACCCGGGGCTGGTCAAGACCATGTCCGTCGCCCCGCCGCGCGGGGCGGGCCGGGTCCGGCTGGTGCGGATCGGCGAAGGCGACGACCAGGTCGACCTGCAACCCTGCGGCGGCACCCATGTGGCGCGCACCGGCGAGATTGGCCCCGCGCGCCTTGGCAAGATCGAGAAGAAGGGCCGCCAGAACCGGCGGGTCTACCTGCACCTCGACGGCTGAGGCCGCTTTTCCTGCTTGCCTTTGCCTGCGCCCGTGCTGGCGCGGCAGGGGATCGGGGCCGGACTCAGCTTTCGCTGGTGCGCTGGAAGGCACTGGCCAGCGTATCGGGCGAAAAGGGTTTCTGGACGATGACGCAGGGGGGATACGCTTCGACCAGTGCCGAGGCTTCGCCGTAGCCGGTGGCGAGAACGAAAGGCGTGCCGAGATCGGCGAGCTTTTCCGCAACCGGAACAGACTGTTCCGAGCCGAGATTGACGTCGAGCAGGGCGAAATCGAAGCGCCGCGTCTCGAGCGTCTTCAGGGCTTCGCCGACCGAGGAGCAGATCTGGACGGACTTCGCGCCGAGTTCCTTCAGGGTATCTGCGGCGTCCAGCGCGATGATGAGCGAATCCTCGAGCACCATGCCGTCGCCCGTCACAGCGCTGCGCGGTTTGGCATCGCGCACGAGCGTCAGGACGGGTGCATTGGTCTCGGCGGCGGTGTCCACCTTTGTCGCCAGCGCGGCGGGGATGACGAACCGCGCCTCGACCCCGCTGACCTTGTAGTCGATCGAGGCGGTGCCGCGCAGTTCGTGCGGGATGGACCGTTCGATGATCGTGGTGCCGAAGCCGCGGCGCCGGGGCGGGGCGACGGCGGGGCCGCCGCGTTCGCGCCAGGTGATCGTCAGCGCCTTGCCCGCGTCGAAGGACAGGCCGATGTCCACGCGGCCCGCCTTGTCGCAGAGCGCGCCATACTTGATCGAGTTGGTCGCCATCTCGTGCAGCACCAGCGCCAGCGTCGTATAGGCGGTCGGCAGGATCATCGCGTCGGGGCCGGCGATGTTCACCCGTTCCGTCTTGCCGTCGGCGAAAGCCTGGAACTCGGTGCGGATCAGCTGGCGCAGCGAGGCCGGTTCCCAGCTTTCGGCGGTCAGCTGGTCGTGTGCCTTGGCCAGAGCGTGGATGCGGCCATCGAGGCTTTCGGTGAATTCCCCCACCGACCTGGCGCCGGATTTCGACTGGGCGACAAGGCCGCGCATCAGGTTCAGGATGTTGCGGACGCGGTGGTTCAGCTCGGAGATCAGCAGTTGCTGCTGTTCGGTCGCGCGCTTGCGCTCCAGCGTCTGGGCCTCGGCGACGGTCAGCACGGCTTCGAGCATCAGGGTGCGGAGCTTCTCGGCGGCGTGGCGCGAGTAGATCGTCCAGGGCGACGAATGGCCGACAACCGTCTTGCGCCAGGCGGCGAAGCTTTCGCGCGGGGTCAGGCGAATGCCGTTGGGGCCGACCGTGACCGGTTTCTCGGGGTTGCCGGCCCAATCCATGACGACCTCGCGTTCCTTGCGGAAGAACATCACGAAATCACGCCCGTGGGGGCCCATTGGAAGGGCAAGCGCGCCGGAACAACGACGGGCATAGCGGTCGGCATCGGGAAGCTCGTCCCGGAGGCATTCGATGGCGTGGATGTAGCCCTTGTCGGCCTGCCGACCCGCCAGGATCTGCGCGAGCGAGAGGACATCGGCTTCGGGCGGCGACTCTCCCCTTGTGTTGACGCGCCCGCCCCAGACGACGGCCATTCCGTCGTGGGGGATCACTTCGGCCACCTGAGGCGAGAGCGTCAGCAGGGTTTCCGCGATCTCGGGCGATTCGGTGATCCGCGACATCAGGTGGGACTGGACGCCCAGAACGTCGTCCTCGGCGCGGCGGCGCAGGGCGTCCTCCTGTCGGCCGAGTTCGTAGGAGAACATGTGGCCGAACATCTCGACCGCGGTGCGACGTTCGTAGTCGATGTAAAGCGGGCTGTCGTGGTGGCAGGCGAAGAGGCCCCAGAGCGCGCCATCCTTCATGATCGAGACCGACATGGACGCGCCGACGCCCATGTTGGTGAGATATTCCAGGTGGATCGGCGACACCGCGCGGGTAACGGCCATCGAGAGATCAAGCGGCTCGTCGCCGGCCCCCGCCTCGGAGAGGATGCGCGCGCCCTTGTCCGAGACGTCGGCGATCAGGCGGAGCAGCGACCGCTTGTAGAGCGCGCGGGCCTGCACGGGGATGTCGCTGGCCGGGAAGTGCTGGCCGAGATAGCGCCGCTGCCCGTCGGCACGGCTTTCGGCGATCACCTGGCCGGAGTTGTCGGACGAGAAGCGGTAGACCATCACGCTGTCGAAGCGCGAAAGCGCGCGCAGGCTGGCCGCCGCGCCCGTGGCCAGCGTTTCGACGGAATCGCGGAAGCGGATGCGGCGGATCAGCGGGTGGACCTCGGACATCACGTCGAGATCCAGGGCGCGCCCCTTGGGTTCGAATTCGAGCAGCAAGAGACGGTCGAGCTGGTGGATCGAGACGTCGAAGGGGCCAAGCGCCGGGTTCACGATGACGCCGAACAGGCGCACGGCGTTATCGCTGCCTTCGACCTTGCCCATGCTGTCGCACAGGCGGCGCAGGGCGGCGGGATCGATCACCTCGGCAGCGGGACGGCCCAGCGCCCTGGCGGCGGGTACGCCGAGGATGTCCTGGAGGTTCTCGGAGGCGTGCCGGATGCGCCAGGTTTCGTCGAGCCCCAACAGGGCTCCATAGGATTGCACGCGGCCCAGCTTGTGGATCGGTTCGCGGTCGCAGTTGGTCAGGTCGACGGTCATCTCAGGCTGGGGCATGGGCACGCTCGCGGATCTGGGCGGCGGCGACCCGGAAGAGGTCGAACGCGGCGTGGCTGTCGCGGATCACGCGGGCGGCCTGCGGGCTGCCGGGATCAATCGCGCTCAACCGGTCGCAGACGCTGCGCCAGCACGGCACATCGTCGCGCGGGAGAAAATAGGCGGGCAGGGGGTCGATCCCGGCCTCGGCGCAGCGGCGGCGCAGGACCGCGGTGCCAAGGCGCGCGCCGATGGCCACATAGGCGGCGGCGAGAGGATCGAGGCGACGGGCCCGGATTGGCAGCAGTTCCGCGCCCTCCCGCGCCAGGTCGTCGAGCAACGAGGTGACAAGCCGCTCCGCCGGCTCCGGCAACGGGGCGGCCAACGCGTCAAGCAGGGCGGTGTAGGCGGTGCGCTGGACCGACAGGAAATCGGGCAGGGTGGCAACCGGATCCCTGTCGAACCAGGCCAATGCCGCCTCGGTCGATGTGTGGCTGTCTCGGGTGGCGTGACGCAGAACGAAGCGGAAATCGTTCGAAGCAGGATCGGCAAAAGCGTTCATGCGCGCGTCACTTGTCGCCCCGTCGTGTCCCGGGCGCTGCGTGTCATCCAAATTCTGCCCCTGCCCTTGTTATCCAGAAATTCGCCGGGGCCAACGCCTGGGCCGCCGGTCCGGTTCCCGGCTGCGGAAGATTTTCCCGCGCCGGGAACTGCCCCGGAAAGCATGCGTTTCCGCCGCGGGACTCAGCCAGTGACGGGACATCATGCAACGACCTTCTCCAGGGCAGTTCGCCGCGCAGAACACCGGAATCTGCATTATCATGAACGCCAATTCCGGCAAGCGCGATGCAGACGGTGCGCCGGGGAGAATCCGGGCGGCGTTGCGCGAGATCGGGTTGAAGGCGGATCTGAAGATCGTGCGCCACGGCGCGGACATCGTGACGGCGGCAAGGGCCGCGCTGGACCAGGGCTATGGCACCATCGTCGCGGCGGGTGGCGATGGCACCATCTCGGCCGTGGCGAGTGTGCTGAACGGCAGCGACGTGCGCATGGGCGTGCTGCCCCTGGGGACGTTCAACTATTTCGCGCGCTCGCTGGGGGTGCCAGAGGATCCGGGCGAGGCCGTTCGGCTGCTGGCGACGGGGCGTGCGCAACCGGTGAGTGTCGGCACGATCAACGGGCGGGTGTTCCTGAACAATGCCAGCCTCGGGGCCTACCCGGCGATCCTGAAGACGCGGGAAGAGACCTATCGCAAGTGGGGCCGCAGCCGGATCGCGGCCTATTGGTCGGTGATCGTGGCGCTGGTGACATTGCGCAAGCCGCTGCGCCTGAGCATCGAGGCGGACGGACAGGTGACGCAACGCCGGACCCCGCTGATCTTTGCGGTGAACAACGCCTACCAGTTGCAGGAACTGGGCTTGCAGGGCGAGGAAGAGATCGCGGCGGGGCGGCTTGCGGTGTTCATCGCGCCGGACACCAACCGCTGGGGAATGCTGAAGAACGCGGTGCTGCTGGCGCTGGGGCTGGCGCAGAAGAACCAGACCTTCGATCTGGTGGCGGATTCGAAGGTGCGGATCACCGACAGCGGCAAGTCCTACGACATCGCCTGCGACGGCGAACGCGGCAAGATGCGCGCACCCTATGACCTGCGGGTGCATCCGGGGGCCTTGCAGGTGATCGCGCCCGAGGCGGCCGCGGGAGAGGTGCGTTGAGGCGGGTCGTCCACCTGTCGGACCTGCATTTCGGCACCGAAGATCCCGCCCTGCTCGACCCGCTGGTGGCGCGGGTCAATGCCCTGAAGCCCGACCTGGTTGCCGTGTCGGGCGACCTGACGCAGCGCGCCTGGCGCGAACAGTTCCAGTCGGCGCGCGTCTTTCTCGACCGGCTGGAGGCCCCGCAGCTTTGCGTGCCGGGCAACCATGACATCCCGCTCTTCAACCTGGTCTTCCGCTTCTTCTGGCCGTTCCGGCGCTATCGGCGATGGATCGGCCGCGAGCTTGAGCCGGTGCATTCCGACGACGCGATGATCGTGATCGGGGTCAACACGGTGAATGTCTACGCCCACCAGAGCGGCTGGTTCGGCGCGGCGGCGCTGGCACGGGTGCGGGCGGCCTTCGAGGCGACGAAAGGCAGGCGAATCCGCATCGTGGTGGCGCATCATCCGCTGGAGCAGCGCCCCGAGGATCGCAAGACGCCAACCGAGGGCGCGGCGGAGGCGATCGAGGAACTGTCGCGGCTGAAGACCGACGTGGTGCTGTCGGGCCACCTGCACAACTGGCGCGCGGCCCCCTTCGCCGAGGCGCCGGGGCGCAGCGCCGTCTTGCAGGTTCACGCAGGCACCGGGCTGTCCACCCGGTTGCGCGGGGAACCCAATGATTTCAACCTTCTGGAGATCGACGGCCACACCATCGACGTGACGCGCTATTCCTACGCGGCGCAGGCCCGGAGTTTTGACGCGGCCGAGACCTGCCGTTTCGAGAAGGCCGACGGCGGCTGGCGGCTGTTGCAGGATACCGTCAGGCCCGGTGTCGCCCGCTGCCGCTAGGCGCGGGCGGCCCCGCGCATGGCAAGCGGGATCAGCCCGGTGAGGATAACCAGCCGCATGATGTGACAGGCGGCGACGAAGCCGGGACTGACGCCCATGACGGCGCCGAGGGCGATCATCGTCTCGAGCCCGCCGGGCGCAAAGGCGACCAGAACGTGGGCCATCGGCAGCTCCAGCGCCAATGCGACGGGGGCGGAGGCCAGGGCCGTGATGAAACTGCCAAGCAGGGTCACGACCAGCCCGGCCTTGGCCGAAGCGGCGAGGTCCGCGAGGGTCATGCCCGAAAACCGCGTGCCGATCAGCGTGCCGAGGGTCAGGAAGGCAGGGATCATCAGCAAGGGATGGACATTGCCCTCGACCGTGCCGCCGACATGGGTAACGGCGGCGACCAGCATCGGCCCGAGCAGCATCGGCGCGGTGATCCTCAGGCGGCGGAACAGCAGGCCCAGCGCGCCCCCGGCCACCAGCAGGACCGCGAGGATGCCCCAGCCCATGACCGGCCCCGCCGAGGTGCCGATGTCGCCCATCTGGTAGCCCATCGCCATCGCGGCGAAGGGTACGGCGAGGGTCAGCGCCAGCAGGCGAATCGACTGGACGACGGCGACCTGGCCGACGTTGCTGCCGGTCTCCGACGCCAGGGACAGGACATAGCTGAGGTGCCCGGGGGCCGAGGCCAGCACCGCCGAGCGGCGGTCGAAGCCGAAGGACCGCACCAGTGCCAGACGGCAGGACCAGAGCGTTGCCGCCAATGCCACCCCGAGCACCACGAAGGCCAGCGGCCAATGCAGGATCGCCGCGCCGGCCGAGGTGTTGAAGCCGCAGCCGATGCCGAGGCCCAGCACCACGAAGCAGATGTCGCGGACGGTCAGGTCGATGCCGGTGCGGATGCCGGCGAGGCCCGCGAGGCTGACCGCGATGGCGGGGCCGACCAGGATCGGGGCGGGGGCCGACAACCATTGCGCGATGACATAGCCCACCGCGCCGATGGCCACGGAGACGGCGGTGGTGATCAGGGAAGCGGCCTTGGACGGGAGCGGCATGGGCGTTGCCTAACATCGCAAGCACCCCGCCGCAATCCGGCTTGCGCATCGCCCGCGATGGGTTCATCTGGCGGGTGCGGCATCGGGAGTTCTGGCCTTGGAGAATCTGCGCGGGGCGATCCTGATGACGGCGGCGATGCTGGGCTTTGCCTGCGGCGACCTGTTCATCAAGCTGATGACCGAAAGCCTGCCGACCTGGCAGATCCTCTGCCTGATGGGGGTCTCGGGCGGGCTGGTCTTTGCCGTCGCGCTGACGGTCGCCGGGCAGGCGCTGTTCCACCGGGCGATGCTGTCGCCGGTGCTGCTGCTGCGCAACCTGGGCGAGATCGTGGGCACGGTCGGCTTCATCACGGCGCTGTCGATGACCTCCTTCTCGCTGGCCTCCACCATCCTCCAGACCGCGCCGCTGGCGGTGACGCTTGGTGCGGCGCTGGTGCTGAAAGAGCCGGTGGGCTGGCGGCGCTGGTCGGCGATCGCCGTTGGGTTTGCCGGTGTGCTGGTCGTCATGCGCCCCACGGTCGACGGTATCGACGCGGGCGCGCTGTTCGCGCTGCTGGCGGTGGCCGGGCTGGCGGTGCGTGACCTGACCACGCGGATGGCGCCGCCCGCGGTGCATTCTCTGCAACTGAGCCTGATGGGATTTGCCGCGCTGGTGCCGGCCGGGCTGATGCTCTGGGCCGTGAATCGCGGTGGGCCGGTGGCGATGGCGCCGCTGCACCTGGGTTATCTGGCTGCCGCGGTCGGGTTTATCGGCATCTCCTACGTCGCCATCGTCACAGCGATGCGGACGGGCGACATCTCGGCGGTCACGCCATTCCGCTATACGCGGATCGTGTTCTCGCTGACGCTGGGCGCGCTGGTCTTTGGCGACGTGATCGACGCGCCGATGCTGGCGGGATGCGTCATCATCGCCGGCGCGGGGCTTTACACCATCGTGCGTGAGCGCAAACAGCGCGCCCGGGCCTGACGCGGGGCTTTTCCTGTGCGCGGCTTGCGGTTATGAGGCGACGCAACCGGAGACCGCAGGGAAGGCGCGCAGCCATGAGCACGATCATCGACATCCACGCCCGCGAGATCCTCGACAGCCGGGGCAACCCGACCGTCGAGGTGGACGTGATCCTGGAAGACGGCACCATGGGCCGCGCGGCGGTACCCTCGGGCGCCTCGACCGGGGCGCATGAGGCAGTGGAAAAGCGCGACGGCGACAAGTCGCGCTACCTGGGCAAGGGCGTGCTGGAGGCGGTGGCGGCGGTCAACGGCGAGATCGCCGACGCGCTGGTCGGCTTCGACGCGACCGAACAGGAAGCCATCGACGCCGCGATGATCGAGCTGGACGGCACCGACAACAAGGGTCGGCTGGGCGCGAACGCGATCCTCGGCGT
>JAGRMS010000351.1 GCA_020441135.1 Pseudooceanicola sp. | reverse complement strand
TATTTGGAAAGAGAAGAAGCAGGGCCAACCGCTTCTTCCTGTCCGAAATACTCTCTTTCAGGACGTTACTGCTTCGGTCCCAGCGCCGACAGCCCTTTCAGGATGTCGATCGCGTAGGCCAGCTGGTAGTCCGACTCGCGCAGCTCCGCCGACTTCTCGGCCTTGGCGCGGTCTTCCTCGATCTGGCGGATCTCGTCCGGCGTCAGGCTGTCGTTGTTCAGCCGCCCGCGCAGGTCGGCCTCGGAACGCGAGCGCGATACGGCGCTCTTGGCTTCCGGCTCTTCGGTCGCCTCGGCGGGTTTCCGGGGCTGTTCCACCACGATGTCGGGCGAGACGCCCAGCGCCTGGATCGAGCGGCCCGAGGGGGTGTAATACCGCGCCGTGGTGAGGCGCATCGCGCCGTCGCCGCGCAGCTGCATGACGGTCTGCACCGACCCCTTGCCGAAGGACTTGGTGCCGACAACGATGGCGCGGCGGTGATCCTGCAATGCGCCCGCCACGATCTCGGAGGCCGAGGCGGAGCCGCCGTTGATCAGCACCACCACCGGCTTGCCGCCCGCCAGGTCGCCCGGCGTGGCGTTGAAGCGTTCGCCGTCCTCGGGGTTGCGGCCCCGGGTCGAGACGATCTCACCCGATTCGAGGAAGGCGTCCGACACCTTGATCGCCTGGTTCAGCAAGCCGCCCGGGTTGTTGCGCAGGTCGAGCACGATACCGTCGATATTCTCCAGTCCGCCCGCGGCCGCGATCTGATCCTTGAGGCCCGCTTCGAGGTTCGGCATGGTCTGCTCGTTGAAGGTCGTGACCCGCAGCACCACGGCGCGCCCTTCCGAGCGCGAGCGCACGGCCGTCAGCTTGATGGTGTCGCGGATAATCGACACGTCGAAGGGCTCGTCCTCGCCCTTGCGAACCACGGTGATGACGATCTCGGACCCCACCGGCCCGCGCATCATCTCGACCGCCTTGTCCAGCGTCAGGCCCAGCACCGACTCGCCGTTCACATGGGTGATGAAATCGCCCGCCTCGATCCCCGCCTCGTCCGCCGGTGTGCCGTCGATGGGCGAGACGACCTTGACGAAGCCTTCCTCCTGCGTGACCTCGATCCCCAGACCGCCGAATTCGCCCCGGGTCTGCACCCGCATCGCGGCGGCGTCGTTGGGCGACAGGTAGCTCGAGTGCGGGTCGAGCGAGGTCAGCATCCCGTCGATGGCCGCCTCGATCAGCTTGGAGGCATCGACCTCTTCGACATATTGGGCGCGGATGCGTTCGAAGATGTCGCCGAACAGGTCGAGCTGCTCGTAGACGTTGGAGTTCTTCGCGTTCTCCTGCGCCAGCAGCGGCCCGGCGATCTGGGTCGCTGCCACGATCCCGGCCAGCGAACCACCCAGCGCGGCCATCACGAATTTTCTCATGCTCTCTTACCCATCCTTGTCGGTTTGGAACCAGGTCTCCGGATCCACCGGGGCGCCCGCCTGTCTCACTTCGATATAGAGCGTTTCTGAACGGTCAGTTCCAGTGCCATCACCGCTAAGTGACAGAATCGCTCCGTTTTCGGGCGTCTCGCCGCCCATCAGCCCAACCGGGGAACCGGCGGGCAGAACCTCGCCCGTCTCGCCGAAGACTTCAGCCAGACCGGACAGGATGAACAGCGTATCACGCTGCGGTTCGAGAATCACGACCGTGCCAAGGTCCAGCAGCGGGCCGCGATAGCGGATCGTCGCGGCAACGGGTGCCGTGACCAGCGCGCGGGGACGGGTCGCGAGGATGATCCCGTCGCGGCGGATACCGGCGGCGTCGGCCTGCCCGGAACGGTGCAGCAGGACGCCCTGCACCGGCAGCGGCAACTGGCCTTTCTGCGCCGTGATGTCGGCCCGCGTCTCGGGAATGTCGCTGTCGGAGATCTGCGAAAGGCCGCTGGCGAAGGCGTCGAGCGTATCGGTCGACCCCAGCAGGATCGCGGTGCGCACCGGATCCTCGGTGAACCGGCGCGGCAGGTCGGTGCGTTCCGCCACCGCCTGGCTCAGGTCGGCGCGGGCCTGCTGGATGCCGGCCAGCGCCGTGCGCAGACTTTCCGCCGCGTTGTCCTGAAGCGTGCGCAGCGTCCGGATCTCCCGCACGTCGCGGCGCAGCGCGGCGGCCTGGGCGTTCAGCCCCGGTGTCACGTCGGCCAGCATCATCGCGGCGCGGGCGCTGCCCATCGGACCAGAGGGATGGACCAGCAGCACCGGCGGGGCCGAGGTCTCGATCACCTGAAGGGTGCCGATCAGCCGGGCGATCTCCTGCTCGCGCGCGGCCAGGCTGCGGCTTAGCGTCTCTTCCCGCGTGGCGGCGCGGCGCATCCCGTCGCGCATCGCGGCCAGCCCGGCCTCGTAGGCCTGCACCGTCTCGGTCAGCGCCTTGACGCGGTCGCGCGCGGATTCAGCCGCGTCGAGCGCCTGCGCCGCCTGCTCCAGCGCCCGCGCGGCCTCGCTGGCGGCGCGGCCAGGGTCGTCCTGGGCCGCGGCCACCGTGGTCGCGCAAAGGGCGATGGCGAGGACCAGGCGGATCATGCGATCAGGCTCTCCCCGGTCATCTCGGGCGGCTTCGGCAGGTCCATCAATGCCAACAGGGTCGGGGCAAGATCGGCCAGCCGACCATCGCGCAGGCGAGCACCTTCGGGACCGCCAACCAGCGCCACCGGCACCGGGTTGGTCGTATGCGCTGTATGCGGGCCACCCGTCACCGGGTCCACCATCGTTTCGCAATTGCCGTGGTCGGCGGTGACGATCATCGCGCCTCCGGCCTTGTTCAGCGCCGCGACAACCCGCGCCAGACCCCGATCCACCGCCTCGCAGGCCCGGATCGCGGCAGGCAGGCTGCCGGTATGGCCCACCATGTCGGGGTTGGCGTAATTCGTCACGATCAGGTCATAGCCCCGCTCGATGGCGGCGACGAACTGGTCGGTGACCTCCTCCGCCGACATCTCGGGTTGCAGGTCGTAGGTCGCGACCTTCGGCGACTTCGGCATGAAGCGGTCTTCGCCCTCCCAGGGCGCCTCGCGCCCCCCGTTCAGGAAGAAGGTGACGTGCGGATACTTCTCGGTCTCGGCCAGGTGGAACTGCGTCCGGCCCTGTTTCGCCACCCATTCGCCCAGCGTGTTTTCCACCGCGCGCTTGGGATAGGCGGCGGCCATGAACTGGTCATGCGCCGTCGAATAGTCGACCATGCCCAGCAGGGCGGACCAGGGCGGGTTGTCTGTCTCGAATTCCGCAAACCCCGGCTCGCCGAGGGCCCGCAGGATCTCACGCGCGCGGTCGGCGCGGAAGTTGAGGCAGAAGAACCCGTCGCCCGGCTTTGCGCCCGCATAAGAGCCGATGACCGTCGGCGGGATGAACTCGTCGGTGATGCCGTCCGCATAGGCCGCTTCCACCGCCGCCGCCGCGCTGTCGGCCTGCCGACCCTTGCACGCGACCATCGCCTGATGCGCCTGCGCTACACGCTCCCACCGGTTGTCGCGATCCATGGCGTAATAGCGCCCGATCACCGTCGCCACGCTCGCCCCCTGCGGCAGGTTGGACTGCAAGGTCTCCAGGTAGCCCAGCGCCGACTGCGGCGCGACATCGCGCCCGTCGGTGATCGCGTGGATCGCCACCGGCACTCCCTTGCCCGTGATCGCCCTCGCCGCCGCCAGCATATGCTCCAGATGCCCATGCACCCCGCCGTCCGACACCACGCCCATCAGGTGCGCCGTGCCCCGCGCCGCCAGAACCGTCGCGGCAAAGGCGTTCAGCGCCGGATTGTCGAAAAACGACCCGTCCTCGATCGCCAGGTCGATCTGGCCGAGGTCCATCGCCACCACGCGCCCCGCGCCGATGTTGGTGTGCCCGACCTCCGAATTGCCCATCTGCCCGCTTGGCAGGCCCACATCCGGCCCGTGGGTGATCAACTGCGCATGGGCCCCCTTCATGATTGCGTCGAACGCCGGGGTCTTCGCGAGATAAGGCGCATTGGCGGATGTCTCGTCGGACAGCCCCCAGCCGTCGAGAATGCACAATACCACGGGTTTCGGGGCGCTCATCGCTTCGGCTCTCCGCCTTTGCTGCTCGGGGGCGTTCTAAACCTTGGCAGCCCGCAGCGAAACCCCTGCAATTGCCGCAGTTGAGGGTGCCGCGCCGATCTGTCATGCCGTTGCCCATGTATGACGCCGTCATCCTCTGCGGCACGCCGCGCTCCGGGTCCACCCTGCTCTGCGGGTTGCTGGGTGACGCCGGGGTCGGCGCGCCGGATTCCTTCTTCGGCGAGCGGTTCATGGACGACTTCGCGGCGGGGTGGGGTCTGCCGCCCGAGCGTGTTGCAGGGTGGGAGCAACGCTACTTCGACGCCGCCCTGCGCGCGGGGCGATACGGCACGCCCATCTTCGCCCTTCGCCTGATGCGCGAGAACCTCGAGTTCATGCTGGGTTTCCTCTCACGCCTCTTTCCCAGCGGCGGGGCGGGCAAAGCGCTGATCGCGGCGGCCTTTGGCCGGGTGCTGTTCCTGCACCTGTCGCGGCGGGAGAAGCTGGCGCAGGCCGTGTCCCGGGTGAAGGCCGAGCAGACGGGCCTCTGGCACATCGCTCCCGACGGTTCCGAGATCGAGCGCACCGCTCCGCCGCAGGCGCCACGGTACGACTTCGACCGCATCCATGCCGAGGTGATGTCGCTGGAAACCAGCGACGCAGCATGGAATGACTGGTTCGCGGCAGAAAGCATCGCGCCCCTGCGGATCACCTACGAAGAGCTGTCCGAAGACCCCTCGAGCCCCCTGCACAGGATCTGTTCCGCTCTCGGCCTGCCGATGCCTGCGCAGGTCCGCCCCGGCGTCGCGCGCCTCTCGGACGCCACCAGCGCAGACTGGATCCGCCGCTATCGCGCCGAACGATAGCGTTTTTCGACCACCTTGATCGCCGCCGCCAGCGCCGCCTCGATGCCAAGGTCGCTGGTGTCCAGCCGCACCGCATCCTCCGCCGGTCGCAAGGGGGCCGAGGCGCGGTTCATGTCCCGGTCGTCCCGCGCCTTCACGTCACCCAGCACCGTCTCGAAATCTGCCGCCGGATCGCCCTCGCGCAGTTCCAGCCAGCGCCGCCGCGCCCGCACCTCGGGGCTGGCTGTCACGAACAGCTTGGCCTCGGCCTCGGGGCAGATCACCGTGCCGATGTCGCGCCCGTCCAGCACCGCGCCGCCATCTCGCCGGGCGAAGGCCCGCTGGAAATCCACCAGCGCCGCCCGCACCGCCCCGATCACCGCCACCTTGCTCGCCGCCTCGGCCACCTGTGGCGTGCGCAGGTTCGGCGCGGAGAGGTCATCCGCCGTCAGCGTCTGCGCGGCCTCGACCGGCTCCACCCCCGCCAGCATCCGCGCGCCCACGGCGCGGTAAAGCAGCCCGGTATCCAGATGCGCAAAGCCGAAATGCGCCGCCAGCGCCTTCGAGAGCGTCCCCTTGCCCGCCGCCGCCGGGCCGTCGATTGCCACCGTGAATGCCATGTGCCGACCCTTAACCGGTCCCGCCCCTGCGCGACACCACATTTCGCCGCCAGGTCCAGATCAGCGCCACGGCGCAGCCCGCGAACAGCACGAATTTCACCAGCGTGAACAGGTAGGCGGCGCTCCCCTGCTGCACCGGCAGCGGCACCGGCCCCTCCAGCGCCGTCAGGATCAGCCGGTTTTCGGTCAAATCGGCGGCGACATAGGCGAGGATCAGCGCCATAGCCCAGCGGCGCGGCCAGGTCATCAGCACGAAGAAGGCAGCGAAACAGGCGATGAAGGCGGGATCCAGATAGGTCAGGATCGCCTTGTAGGTCGCCAGCACCTCGGGCCCCAGGTTTTGCGCCAAGGCGACCAGATCGGCATTCGAATAGCCCAGCAGGTTCGACTGCGGCAGCGGTATCTCTCCGGCGACGGGCCGGACGTGCCATTGCAGGATCACCCACATCGCCGCGAACAGCAGCGCCGCGGCCTGTCCCGCCCAGGCGGTCAGGCGGCGGCGCGAAATCACGGCGCGTCCCGCGTCACTGCCGCGCCAAGCGCGGCCATCAGCGGCTCGAACACCGGGAAGGATGTCGCAATGGGCGACCCGTCGTCGACCCGGACCGGCGCCTGCGAGGCCATGCCGCCGACAAGGAAGGACATCGCGATCCGGTGGTCCAGATGGCTCGCACAGGTCGCGCCGCCCGCGACCGTGCCCGGCCCCTTGCCGGTGACGGCCCACCAGTCCTCGCCATCCTCGACCGTCACGCCGCAGGCCCTCAGCCCGGTCGCCATCGCGTCGATGCGGTCGCTTTCCTTCACCCGCAGCTCCTTGACCCCCCGCATCATGGTCACGCCGGTCGCGTTTGCCGCGACAACCGACAGCACCGGGTATTCGTCGATCATGCTCGCCGCGCGTTCGGGCGGCACCTCGACCCCTTTCATGTCGGGCGAGTAGCGCGCGCGCAGATCGGCGACCGGTTCGCCGCCCTCGCTGCGCTCGTTCTCGTATGTCAGGTCCGCCCCCATCTCGCGCAGGGTGGTGAACAGCCCCGCCCGCGTCGGGTTCAGCCCGATGCCCGGCACCAGCACGTCCGAACCCGGCACGATCAGCGCCGCGCACACCGGGAAGGCGGCGGAAGAAGGGTCGCGCGGAACGG
Source organism: Pseudooceanicola sp. (assembly GCA_020441135.1). Classification (GTDB taxonomy): domain Bacteria; phylum Pseudomonadota; class Alphaproteobacteria; order Rhodobacterales; family Rhodobacteraceae; genus Seohaeicola_A. Next base: position 4,990 of record JAGRMS010000351.1, on the reverse strand, counting down.
CAATGACCTGCGGTTTCAGCTCGGGCTGGCCGGTCAGGGTAATGACCCGGCCCTCGTCGGTCTGCTCGACGCGGATCGTCGCGCCGAAGCCTTCCAGCATCCGCTCGGTATGATCCCGCGTCGCTTCCTTCTCGATCACCACGGTCTGCCCCGGCGCATTCAGCCCCGCCAGCAGCACCGCCGACTTCACCTGCGCCGAGGGCACCGGAACCGTATAGCGCACCGGTAGCGGGTCCGCCGCCCCCACGATGGTCATCGGCAGCCGCCCGCCCTTGCGCCCGACCGATTGCGCCCCGAACAACGCCAGCGGATCGGTCACGCGCGCCATCGGGCGCTTGTTCAGGCTCGCATCGCCGGTGAAGGTCGCGGTGATCGGCGAGGTCGCCATCGCCCCCATGNNNNTGCCCGAATTGCCGCAGTCGATGACATTCACCGGCTCGGCAAAGCCGCCGACGCCGACGCCGTGAACGCTCCAGCTGCCCGGACCATGCTGCGTCACCTCGGCCCCGAAGGCGCGCATCGCCTTGGCGGTGTCCAGCACGTCCTCGCCTTCCAGCAGGCCGGTGATCTTCGTCTCGCCCACAGCCAGCGCGCCGAGGATTAGCGACCGGTGCGAGATGGACTTGTCGCCGGGCACCTCGGCCACGCCCTTCAGCGGACCGCAGGGGGTAGAGGTCATCGGGATCGGGCTGCCGTGGCCGGACATTTCGCGCGCTTTCTGCTGTTTGCCCGGCGGTTTAGCGTGAAGCCCGCGCCCCGTCCATGTTGGAAACGGGACGGGCGGTGCCTATCCTCTGGCAAGGCAGCAAGGCAGAGGTCCGATGGCGCGCGAAAACCCCTACTACTCCGGCCCGGTGTCGGATCACTTCGATGGCCGGGTCTTCCACAATCCGGGCGGGCACCGGCTGAACGGCTTCAAGGCGCTGCTGCGCTGGCAGTTCGGCGGCGAGACCCGCGCCCGCTGGCCGCGCCGGGTGACAAGCCCGCATCACGGCACGCGGCCCGAAAGGCGGGTGGACGACCTGCGCGTGATCATGGTGGGGCACGCGACCATGTTGATCCAGACGGCGGGGTTGAACATCCTGACCGATCCGCACTGGTCCGACCGCGCCTCGCCCGTCCAGTTCGCCGGGCCAAGGCGGGTGACGGCGCCGGGGATCGACTTCGCCGACCTGCCGCCCATCGACCTCGTGCTGCTGTCCCACAATCACTACGATCACCTCGATATCGCGACCCTGCGCCGGTTGCAACAGGCCCACGCGCCTCGCGTCATCACCCCGCTGGGCAACGACACCCTGTTGCGGCAGACCGTTCCCGGTATCGGCGTGACCGCCCGTGACTGGGGCGAGGCCGTTCAGGCGGGACCGTTGACGGTTCACCTCGACCCCTGCCACCACTGGTCGGCGCGGGGGACGCGGGATCGGGCGATGGCGCTCTGGGCGTCCTTCACCGTCGAGGGTCCGGCGGGGCGGGTGCTGTTCATCGGCGATACCGGCTTCGATCAGGGGCGACCCTATGAGGTGGTGCGTCGGCACGGCCCGCTGCGGCTGGCGATCCTGCCGGTCGGGGCCTACGAGCCGCGCTGGTTCATGTCGCCCCAGCATCAGAACCCGGAAGAGGCGGTCGAGGGCTTCCTGCGCTGCGGGGCCGAGGCGGCGATCGGGCATCACTGGGGGACGTTTCAGCTGACCAACGAGGCGCGGGAGGCGCCGGTGGAGGCGCTGGCGGTCGCGTTGCGAAGGAAAGGCGTGGCGGCGGAGCGGTTCCGGGCCCTTCAGGCGGGGGAGGTTTGGGAAGCGGAAAAGACGTCCTGAAAGATGTCCTAGCTAGGACGGGGGGTCAAGGTGTTGATCTTGTTCATGGTAGCGGTAACGGATTGCCTGGGGCAAGGGCCGTCCCCGGGGAGGCATAGCAGATTGTCGAGGGGAGGGGGATCGGGGGTCGATGGTGGTCTTGTGCTTCGATCCGCGGGGTGGCGGGCAGATTGCCCACCCTTGTCTCTTCGAATCCTGTCATGAAGGGCGAGGCAGGCGAGACCCCGTGCCCACCCTTGGGACGTGATCCGGTCGCGATGCTCGTGACTCGCCTGCCGACCGACTTTCAACCTGAACAGTTGCATGGGAGGGCCGCACCGCCGGCCGACCCCGCAGATCAAGGCGTGATGAGCGATCAGAAATCCTCCAGTGGAGGATTTCCGGGAAGAACGCCCGACCCGTGGGCGGGCTGCCGCATGACCTTGCCACAGGACGTCATCGGCGTCGATGTGTCGAAGGACTGGATCGACGTCATTACCCTCTCGACCGGCCGTGCCGAGCGCCGGAGCGTGCCCCTGCCGCGCCGGAAACGCCTGACCATCCTGAACGCCATGATCCGCGACGGCGCCAACGACACGCAACGCCAAGTCTGATAAAGAAAGTTGCTACGGGGGGCGCCGTTCCAAGGATCGCTAAATGCGACGGTCGGGGTAGGGTGCGTGATTTCATGCACCGTTCGGGCGGCTAATGTCCGCGTCCGAGAGCGGGCTGGCCGTCAGGCGAAGGCCGCCGTCAGGGCGATTTCGACCATGTCGCCGAACGACCGTTCGCGCTGGTCGGACGGCAGGGCCTCGCCGGTAAGCAGGTGATCCGAGACCGTGAGGACCGCCAGCGCGCGGCGGCCGTAGCGGGCGGCAAGGGTGTAGAGCTCGGCCGCCTCCATCTNTCTCGACCCCGAGGATGCCGTGACGGGTCATCTGTTCGTTGAGGTCTGGCCGTTCGTCATAGAAGGTGTCCGACGAATAGATGCCCCCGACGTGCAGCCGCGTTCCCTTCGCCTCGGCAGCCGCGACGGCGGCGCGCAGCAGGGTCCAGTCGGCGCAGGGCGCGAAGTTCAGCTCGCGGAAGATGGTCGAGGACGGCGTGGCGACGGTGCTGGCCGTCATCGCAAGGATGACGTCCCGCACCTTCACGCTTTCCTGCATCGCCCCGCAGGAGCCGATGCGGATCAGGGTCTGCGCCCCGTAATCGCGCATCAGCTCGTTCGCATAGATCGACAGCGAGGGCATCCCCATGCCCGAGCCCTGGATCGTTACCGGGTGCCCGTTCCAGGTGCCGGAATAGCCCAGCATCCCGCGCACCTCGTTCACGAGTCTTGCATCGGTCAGGAATGTCTCTGCCGCCCAGCGGGCGCGATAGGGGTCGCCCGGCATCAGCACGGTTTCGGCGATGTCGCCCGGGCGCGCCCCGATATGTACGGTCATGAATTGGCCGGATCAGATTTCCAGGGTGGTCAGATCGGTACCGGCGGCAATGGCGTCGTGAATCCACTGCGGCTTGCGGCCCATGCCGGTCCAGGTCTGTTTCGGATCGGCGGGGTTGCGGTATTTCGGGCTGGATTTCGACCGGCGGTCGCGCGCGGTAGAGCGTTTTCCGCCAGAGACGCCAAGTTCGCCCAGCGAGAAGCCGAATTTGGCCACGGCATCCTCGGCCGCTTTCAGCGCATCGCGGCGTTCGCGCTCTTCAGCGGCGACGAGTTCCTTGTCGATGTCATCGCGCAGTTTCATCAATTCCTTGCGCGACATGCTGGTAAGGTTCATTCCCATTCCCTTTTGATCCCTAATTTGACGCTGTTTCGCGTCAATTCTAGTTCGTAACACAGCGTTACCCAAACCCGCCGCAATCTTCATTACCTATTTTGTGTCAGGCAGGAGTCCGATGCGAGTTATTCCGCGGCGATTAACGCGGGGTTAACGATGGCGATTATATCCGCCATGATGGTATTAAGTTCGAAGTCTTTCGGCGTGTAAACGCGGGCCACCCCGAAATCGGCCAGTTTCCGCGCATCCTCTTCCGGAATGATGCCGCCGACGATGACGGGGGTGTCGGAAAGCCCCGCCGCTTTCATCCGTTCCATTACCTCCTGAACCAGGGGAACGTGGCTGCCGGACAGGATCGAAAGCCCGACGACATGGGCTTTCGTTTCCAGGGCGGCGGAAACGATTTCTTCGGGTGTCATGCGGATGCCGTCATAGGTAATGTCCATACCGCAATCCCGCGCGCGGCTGGCAATCTGTTCGGCGCCGTTGGAATGACCGTCGAGCCCGGGTTTGCCGACGAGGAATTTCAGACGGCGGCCGAGTTTGTCGCTGACGGAATCGACTGCCGCGCGCAGGGCGTCCAGGCCTTCGGTCCGGTTCGACGGCGCGCCCGAGACGCCTGTGGGGCCGCGATAGGTGCCGAAGGCCTGGCGCATCACCTCGGCCCATTCGCCGGTCGTGGCGCCCGCCTTGGCCGCCGCGATCGACGGTGCCATGACGTTGGCGCCGCTGCGGGCGGCGTCTCGCAGGGCGCTCAGGGCCTGCTGCACGGCGGCGTCGTCTCGGGATGCGCGCCAGTCGTTCAGGCGGTCGATCTGGTCCTGCTCCACCGCCGGGTCGACCACCATGATGCCGCCATCGCCGGTCATCAGCGGCGAAGCCTCGGTGGTGGTGAACTTGTTGACGCCGACAACGGTGGTTTCCCCAGCCTCGATCCGTCCCAGCCTATCGGCGTTACTTTCGACCAGGCGGGATTTCATGTATTCGATGGCCGAGACCGCGCCGCCCATGCTGTCGAGGTTCGCCAATTCCGACCGCGCGCCCTGTTTCAGCGCGGCGACCTTCGCGGCGACAACGGGGCTGCCGTCGAACAGGTCGCCGTATTCCAGCAGGTCGGTTTCGAAGGCGAGGATCTGCTGCATCCGCATCGACCATTGCTGATCCCAGGGGCGGGGCAGGCCCAGCGCCTCGTTCCAGGCGGGCAATTGCACGGCGCGGGCGCGGGCGTTTTTCGAGAGCGTCACCGCGAGCATTTCCAGCAGGATGCGGTAGACGTTGTTTTCGGGCTGCTGTTCGGTCAGGCCAAGCGAGTTGACCTGGACGCCATAGCGGAAGCGGCGCATCTTTTCGTCGGCGATGCCGTAGCGGGTTTCGCAGATCTCGTCCCAGAGTTCGACGAAGGCGCGCATCTTGCAC
>JAGRMS010000350.1 GCA_020441135.1 Pseudooceanicola sp. | reverse complement strand
ATCATCGCCGGAAAGTTGAACGGGGTGATCCCGGCGGTGACGCCCAGCGGCTGGCGCATCGAGTACATGTCGATGCCGGGGCCTGCGCTGTCGGTGAACTCGCCCTTCAACAGCTGCGGCGCGCCGATACAGTATTCGACCACTTCCAGCCCGCGCTGCACGTCGCCCGCCGCATCGGGCAGGGTCTTGCCATGCTCGCGGCTCAGCGCCTCGGCCAGCTTGTCCATGTCGCGGTTCAAGAGGTCCACCAGCCTCATCAGCACCCGCGCGCGGCGCTGCGGGTTGGTGGCGGCCCAGGCGGGCTGCGCCTTGGCGGCGACCTCGACGGCATGGGCCAGCTCTTCGGCAGAGGCGAGCGGCACCTTGGCCTGCACTTCGCCGGTGGCGGGGTTCATCACGTCGGCGAACCGGCCGGACGTGCCCTTGACGTGCGCGCCGCCGATGTAATGGGTGAGTTCCTTCATCGCTTGCTCCTCCGGAATATGCGTCGGGGCGCAGGATAGGCTTGCAGGTCTGCACTGAACAGGGGCAAGAAGCCAAACGGGTTTTGCATCGCCGCAAAGGAGAAGGGGATGGAGCCGCATTGGGACGACCTGCGCGTGTTCCTCGCCGTGGCGCGCGAACAAAGCCTGTCGGGCGCGGGCCGGGTGCTGCGGCTGGACCCGGCGACGGTGGGGCGGCGGATCGCCCGGCTGGAAGAGGCGCTGGAGGTACCGCTCTTCGTCAAGTCGCCGCAGGGCTACGCGCTCAGCGCGGCCGGCGAGCGGCTGCTGGGGCCGTCCCAGGCGGCGGAGCAGGCGATGCGGGCAGGGCGCGACGCGCTGACCGGCCCGTCCGAACAGCTGAGCGGCAGTTTCCGCATCGGCGCGCCGGACGGTTGCGCCAACTATCTTCTGCCCGAGGTCTGCGCGCAGATCGCGGTCGATCACCCCGAGCTCGACATCCACATCGTCGCCCTGCCGCGCGTGGTGAACCTGTCCCGGCGCGAGGCGGACATGGCGATCACCGTCAGCCCGCCAAGCGCCGGGCAGCTGCTGGTGCAGAAGATCACCGACTATCACCTGCACCTGGTCGGCGCGCCCGACCTGGCGGTGACAGAGCTGGCGGCGCTGAAAGGCGCGCGCATGGTGGGCTATATTCCCGACATGATCTTCGACGCCGAGCTGGACTACCTGGCCGAACTCGGGCTGGCGCGGGTGCCGGTCGCCTCGAACTCGGTCCCGGTACAGCTGCGGCTGGCCGAGCAGGGGGCGGGCCTTTGCGTCGCCCATGACTTTGCGCTGCCGTTCCACCCCGGGCTGGTCAAGGTGCTTGCCGACCAGCTCTCGTTCCGCCGGTCGTTCTTCCTCGTCCGTCACCAGGGCGACCAGAAAAGCGCGCGGCTGAACCGGCTGGCGGCGCTGCTGGGCGACGGGTTGCGCGACACCGTGGCGCGTCTGGAAGCGCAGGCTTGACTTGAATCGTCCATGCGGCAACGCTTGGGGCATTGAAACTATCTTTCGGAGTCACGCCGATGCTGGTTCAACAACTCCTCAAGTCCAAGCCCGATCAAGTCGTGGTGACGGTGAAGCCGGGCACCTCGCTGGCCAAGGCCGCCGAGATACTGGCCTTGAAACGCATCGGTGCCGTGATCGTCTCGCCCGATGGCAGCCATGTCGCGGGCATCCTGTCGGAGCGGGACATCGTGCGTGAACTGGGCAAGCGCGGCGTCGGCTGCATGTCGGACAAGGTGGACGACGTGATGACGGCCAAGATCGTCGGCTGCGCGGCCAGCGATACCGTCGACCAGGTGATGCAGGCGATGACGGCGGGGCGGTTCCGCCACATGCCGGTGATGGAGGACGAGGTGATGATCGGCCTCATCTCCATCGGCGACGTGGTCAAGGCGCAGATCTCCGAGATCGCCATGGAGAAGCAGGCGCTGGAACACATGATCATGGGCCACTGACCGCCCCGGTCTTGCAATTTGGTTAGCGGTGGTGTTTGCAGGTGCAGCGAAACCGTCACGGCAGGAGGGCGCCATGCGGGTAGGTCTGTATCCCGGCACATTCGACCCGATCACCTTCGGGCACACCGACATCATCCGGCGCGCCACGGTGCTTGTGGACAAGCTGGTGATCGGCGTGGCGATCAACCGCGACAAGGGGCCGCTGTTCAGCCTTGAAGAGCGGGTGGCGATGATCGAGGCGGAATGCGTGGAGCTGTCGCGCCAGACCGGCTGCGAGATCGTGGTGCATCCCTTCGAGAACCTGCTGATCGACTGCGCAAACGACGTCGGCGCGCAGATCATCGTCCGCGGCCTGCGCGCGGTGGCCGATTTCGAATACGAGTTCCAGATGGTGGGCATGAACCGCGCGCTGGACGACAAGATCGAGACGGTCTTCCTGATGGCCGACGCCAAGCGGCAGGCGATCGCCAGCAAGCTGGTGAAGGAGATCGCCCGGTTGGGCGGCGACGTGTCCAAGTTTGTGCCGGCGGCGGTGAACCTGGCGTTGAAGGACCGTTTGGGCGTTTGATCGGCGGGTCGGCGGGGTAAACCCCGCCCTACGCGTCGGGCGGGGTTGGTGCGGGAACGCGCCTGCGGCGCGTGGCCTTCGGCGAGGATATTTTCAGCAAATGGAAGCAGGGGTCGGGGCGGGCCGCCGACCTGCCGTTCCCTCAGTTCATCGGGGCCAGCAATTCCGGCGCGGTGACAAGTTGGCGGACGCCGTGGCTGTGGTTTTCGCCGAAGACGTTGCCGCGTTCGCCCCAGGCGTAGAGCGACGCGATGTCGAGCCGCAGGCAGGCGGGCCGCACGCTCCACGTCACCTGGAGCGGCGAGCAGACGGATTGGCTGTATTTCGGCCCCGTGGTGGAGCCGGCGAAGACCACCGGCGCGCCGCCGCCCTCGGGCAGGGCGCGGGGTTGCGGGCGGCCGTCGACCCAGCGGCCGTCGTAGTTGTAATCGCCGAATTGCAGGGCGTGCGGGTCGTTGACCAGCAGGAAGACCTGGCTTTCCACCCGCAGCTGCGGGTTGGCGCAGGTGCCCGGCACGCAGGAGCCGAGGCCGTTGCCCGGGAAGACCTCGCAGGAGGAATAGACCCAATGCACCTCGAGCGTGTCGCCGGGTTTCACGCCATGAAAGCCGCCGTGCCCGTGGGCGGGGTCGGCCAGTTCGGCGTCGGTCAGCGCGGCGGTTTCGTTGCAGCGATAGCCGCCGTGTTCGCCGTCGCCCGCGTAGACGCTGAAGCCCGGTCCCTTGTGTTCGGCATTGGTATGGGTGTGGATGTTGCAGAGGTTCATCGACGTGGAGGGCGGCGCCGGCGAGAAGACGCGGGGGTTCGCCCCGGCGCGCTGCGCGATGTCGCGCGGGGTCTGGGGACCGAAGCCGGTGCAAAGCGCGTCGGTGGCGGGGGCAGGGGGCGGCGCAGCGGGCGTGGCGTGCGTATTGGCCGCGTGCTGGTCCGGGGCGGGCGCATGAGCGGCGGGCGCGTCATGACCGGATGGCGCCTGCGACTCGGAGGCGAGCGCTTGCGTGGCGGCCAGCAGGGATGCGGCCAGCGGCAGGACGGGTATTTTCATGACAGGATCCTCCGGGCGTGGGGCAGGGCGGCAGAGAACACTGCCTCGGGTAAATTCGGTCCTAACGTCGGCCCGCCCGTGCCCCGCCGCAAATGTCGTATTTTCACCAGATGCGACGGAATCCCTCACCGGGGCGCAAGGTCTCTGCGCTATTGCCCTGTCATCAGGCCGTCTTGACCCGAGGGAGATGTCTCATGTCCGATACCGCACCCACCCAGCGCCGCGTTCGTGGCGGCGGCGGCGCAGCCCGGCGGGCGGAACGCTCGGCGGTCAGCTTCGAGACGGCCCGGTTCATCGAGCGCAACATCCCGAACTTCGAGGTGCTGAACGACGAGGCGCTCGAGATCATCGAGCACAATGCCGAGACGGTGTTGCAGGAGATCGGCGTCAAGTTCGTCAACAACCCCGCCGCGCTGGAGTTGTGGAAGGCCGCGGGCGCCGATGTGCAGGACGAACGCGTCCGCATCCCGCGCGGGCTGGCGCGGCAGCTGTGTTCCACCGCGCCGTCGCAATACACCCAGCACGCCCGCAACGCCGAACGGTCGGTGGTCGTCGGCGGCAGGAACATGGTGCTGGCGCCGGTCTATGGCCCCCCCTTCGTGCGCGATGCCGACGGCGGGCGGCGCTATGCGACGATGGCGGATTTCGAGAACTTCGTGAAGCTCGGCTACATGTCGAAGTGGCTGCACCACTCGGGCGGCACGGTCTGCGAGCCG
>JAGRMS010000349.1 GCA_020441135.1 Pseudooceanicola sp. | reverse complement strand
AGAACTTCGGCAACCAGCTGAAATACGCGGACCGGCGCAACAGTCCGGTGGCGGTGATCGCGGGGGGCGACGAGTTTGCCGCCGGAAAGGTTCAGATCAAGGACCTGATCCTCGGCGCGAAGATCGCCGAGAACGCGACGCTGGAGGAATGGAAGGACCGCCCGAGCCAGTATGAGGTGCCGCGGGCCGAGCTGGTGGCGCGGGTGCGTGGCATCCTGGACGGGCAGTGACATGGCGACTCGCGCCGAAGTGCTGGCCCGGGCCGCGGCCCTGCGTAGCGTGTTCGAACGCGCGGGGGCGCTGACGGTCGAGACGCCGATCCTGCAACCGGCGGAACTGTTGCTGGACCTTTACGGCGAGGATATCCGTGCGCGGGCCTATGTGACCTCGGACGCGCTGCGGGGCGAGCAGATGCTGCGGCCCGATTTTACCGTTCCTGTGGTGCAAATGCACATGGCGCAGGGGGCGGAACCGGCGCGCTATACCTACGCGGGCGAGGTGTTCCGACGGCAGGAGAGCGATGCCGGTCGGGCCAACGAATACATGCAGGTGGGCTACGAGGTCTTTGACCGGGCCGACGTGGCGGCGGCGGATGCGGAGGTGTTCGCGTTGTTCTCGGAGGTCGTGGCCGGGCTGGGGCTGCGGGCGGCGACGGGGGATATCGGCATCCTGATGGCGGCGGTGGCGGGGCTGGAGACGACCGAGGCGCGGCGGGCGGCGCTGATGCGGCACATCTGGCGGCCCAAGCGGTTCCGGGCGCTGATCGACCGCTTTGCGGGGCGGACCCCGGTGCCGCCGACGCGGGCGGCCCTGCTGGCGTCGGACGATCCCTTTGCCGACATCGGGGCGGATATCGGCGTGCGCACGCGCGAGGAAGTCGAGGCGCGGATCGAGACGCTGCGCGCGGATGCCGCCTCGCCGCCGCTGGGCGGTGCGCAGCTGGCGGCGCTGGAAGCGCTGGCCGAGGTGCGGGGGCCTTCGCCCGTCGCGCTGAAACGGCTGGACCGGCTGGCGGGCGACCTGCCGACGATCCGCCCGGCGCTGGAGCGGACGCGGGCGCGGCTGGCGGCGATGGAGGCGCGGGGGATCGACACCGCGACGCTCGACTTCGAGGCGAGCTACGGGCGGACCTCGATGGAGTATTACGACGGGTTCGTCTTTGGCTTCTACGCTCCCGGACGCGACGACCTGCCCGCCGTGGCCACCGGGGGGCGTTATGACGCGCTGACGCGGCGGCTGGGCAACGGGTCCGAGATTCCGGCGGTGGGTGGCGTGCTGCGGCCGGGGCTGATGATCCTGCTGGAGGCCGGATCATGACGCTGAAACTGGGCGTGCCGTCCAAGGGGCGGCTGATGGAGAAGACATTCGACTGGTTCGCAGAGCGGGGCATCGCCCTGTCGCGCACCGGGTCGGACCGCGAGTATGCCGGGGCGGTCGAGGGGATCGAGGGCATCGCGCTGGTGCTGCTGTCGGCGGGCGAGGTGCCGCGCGAACTGGCGGCGGGGCGGATCCACCTGGGCGTGACCGGGACGGACCTGATCCACGAGAAACTGGCGCTGTGGCAGAGCCAGCTGGCCGAGGTGGCACCGATGGGCTTTGGCCATGCGGATCTGGTGATCGCGGTCCCGCGTCTCTGGGCCGATGTGGATACGCTGGACGACCTCGACGCCGCCGCCGCCGCCTTTCGGGCGCGGCACGGCTATCGGCTGCGGATCGCCACGAAATACCACCGCCTGACGCGCGAGTTCCTGCAAGGCGCGGGGGTGGCCGATTACGCGCTGGTCGACAGCCAGGGCGCGACCGAGGGCACGGTGAAGAACGAGACCGCCGAGGCGATTGCCGACATCACCTCGTCCGGCGAGACGTTGCGGGCGAACCACCTGAAGATCCTCGCGGACGGGCTGATCCTGCAAAGCCAGGCGACGCTGTGGCAGAGCCTCGTGGCGGAGTATGCGCCTGAGGATCGCAAGGCGCTGGCGGCCTTGCTGGAGCGTGTCGGCTAGGGCTTGCGGGCGACCAGCGCGAGGTTGTTGGCGGGCATTTCCATCACCAGCGCCATCTCAAGCCCGGCGGACTGGAGCAGGTCTATCGTGTCGAAGTCGTCCTTGTAGCCGATGGCGGGGTCGCTGGCTTGCAGGCTGGCGTGAAAGCTTTCGTCGCCTGGGCTGGTGAGCGCGCCGCCGCGCTTGAATGGGCCGTAGAGGACGAAGGTGCCGCCAGGGGCGAGGGCCTTTGCCGTCTCGGCGATCAGGGTTTCGGCCTCGGGGGTCGAGATCAGGTGCAGGAGGTTCACCAGCAGGATCAGGTTCTGGCCGACGTGGCCGGTGCTCCATCCGGGGGCGCAGGCGTCGAGCGGGATGGCTGGAGTGACGTTGGTGAGGCCTTGCGTATAGGTGTCGATGCTGGCGCGGCGGCCCGCGTCCGGCTCGGTCGGTTGCCAGTTCAGGCCGGGGAAGCGACGGGCGAAGGCGGCGACGTGCTGGCCGGTGCCGCTGGCGAGTTCCAGCGCGCGGCCCTGCGGCGGGGCAACTTCGGCCAGCAGGTCGCCGATGGCCTGCGCGTTGCGTTCCGCCGCCGGGGCGAAGAGCCGCCCGGTGCCGTCGGGTTTGGCGACGCTGGCGGTGGGGGGAAGCTGGCGGGTCATCGCAGGCGGTCGGGGGTGAGGGCGCGGACCACGTCCGCGTCCAACGCGGGTTGCCGCCCGCCGACGAGATCGGCCAGCAGTTGCGCGGCGGCGGGGGCGGTCTGGAAGCCGTAGCCGCCTTGCCCCGCGCACCAGACGAAGCCCGGCGCGGTGGGGTCCAGCCCCAGCACCAACGTGCGGTCGGGGGCAAAGCTGCGCAGCCCTGCCCAGGAGGTTTCCAGCCGCGTCACCGGTTCCGTCACCATTGCCTCGTAGCGGGCCAGCCCTTCGGCCAGGACCATGTCGTCGGCCCAGGCGTCGTGCGGTTCGACCGCGTGTTCCTCGGCGGGCGAGACCAGCAGCTTGCCGGCATCGGGCTTGGCGTACCAGGTCTCGTTCAGGCCGAGCAGCATGGGCCAGGCGCGCAGGTCATGGCCGCCGGGCGCGGGCAGGCGGGCCATCGAGCGGCGATGCGGCACGATGCCGAGCGGCGCGACCCCGGCCATCTGCGCGACGGTATCGGCCCAGGCCCCGGCGGCGTTGACGAGGGTGCGCGCCTCGTGGGTGCCGTTCGGCGTTTCCACCGCCCAGCCATTGTCCGTGCGGCGGATCGCCGTGACCTCCTGCCCGGTCAGAGCCTGTCCGCCGTGGGCGCGGATCGCCTTGGCGCAGTCCTGTAGCATCCGGTCGGTGTCGATGTCCCACGCGCCTTCATGGTAGCCTGCGAAGCCGACCGTCGCCGGATTCAGGATCGGGATCATGGCGGTGGCCTGATTCATGTCCAGCGGGTCGAGGTGCATCGCCGCCGCCTCGGCCCGGAAGGCCTCGCCTTCGTCCGGTCCGGCGACCAGCATCAGTCCGCGCGGCGAGAGGTAGCCCCCGTTGCGGTGGGCGTCGCCGCTGGCGATGTTCAGGGCGATGGTGGCGGGCAGGCCGTATTGCGCCTCGTACAGCGCGGCGGAGCGGCCCGAGGCGTGGTAGCCAAGCGCGGTTTCGCGTTCGAGCAGGGTGACGCGGCCGAGTTCCGCCAGCCGCGCGCCCGCGCTGAGACCGGCGATGCCGCCGCCGATGACCAGGAAATCGGTGGTCACGCGGTCTCTTCCGTTCGGTCGGTGGCGGGCGGAGGCGTCGGGCTGAGCGCGCTGAGGCGGGCGTAGACCTCGGGCGTCATGGCGTAGGTCAGCGCGGCCAGCGAGGGGGCGAGCTGGTCGGTGCTGCGGGCCGAGATGATCGGGACGGGATTCGTCGGGTGCTCGGCGACCCAGGCGACGGCGAGCGTTGCGGGATCGGTGCCGAGTTCGTCCGCCATCCGTGCCAGCGCGGCGGCGCTGTCGCCCATCCAGCCCTGGCCATAGCGCTTGGCATAGCGTCTGTCGTCCTTCAGCCGCCCGCCGTCGCCCCGGGCGTATTTGCCGGTCAGCAGCCCGCCGCCAAGCGGCGAGTAGGTGGCGGCGACGATCCCCTGGTCGGCGCACATCGGCAGGATCTCGACTTCGGCCTGGCGTTTGACGAGGTTGTACATCGGTTGCAGCAGGTCGATGGTGACGCCCATTTGTCCGGCGATGAAGACGGCCTTCATCACCTGCCAGGCGGCCATGTTGGACAGGCCGATGTAGCGGATTTTACCCGCTTCTTTCAGGCGGGCCAGCCCCTCGATCGTGTCGCGCAGGTCGCCCGCAGGGTCGTAGTGGTGCAGGTAGAGCACGTCCACCACGTCGAGGCCGAGGCGCTGGCGCGAGGTGTCGAACTGCGCCGCCATGTTGGTCGCGCTGTTGCCGCCGATGTAGCCGGCCTTGGTGGCGATCAGCAGGCGGTCGCGGTCGGGCCCGAGCATCCTGCCGAGCAGGGTCTCCGACGCGCCGTCGGTGTAGACGTAGGCGGTGTCGAAGTGGTTGATCCCGGCCGCACCGCAGGCGTCGAACATCGCGCGGCTGGCGGTCTCATCCGCCTTGCCGCCGAATTGCATGGTGCCGAAGGCGAAGCGGCTGGCGGGGGATCCGTCGAGGGTCTGAAGCTGTGTCATGGGCCGGAGAGTGGCATGGGCTTCGGGCGGGGGGAAGGGGAGAACCGCGCCGATTGCGCCCCGGTCCGGCCATCGGATTGCCCGATTGCCAAGGATTGATGCGCAATGGCATCAGGCTGGAGAACCGCCACATGACCATGGCGCGGGAGATTACCGGGGTGGCGCGGGTCGCGCTGTTGATCGACGGGGAGAACGTGGCCTCGGCGCAGGCCGGTTTCATTCTGGAGCGGGCGGCGGCCTTGGGCCAGGTGGATGTGCGCCGGGTCTACGGTTGCGCCGAGCGGATGACGCAATGGTCCGCCGACACGGGGTTGGCGCGGGTCTGTACGGCGACGGGGAAGAACTCGGCCGACATGCGGCTTTGCGTCGATGCGATGGACCTGTTCCTGCGGGCGGGATACCGGGCCTTCGTGATCGCGAGTTCGGATGGCGACTTCACCCACCTCGCCACCTACCTGCGCGAAGCAGGCTGTCATGTCGAAGGGATTGGCCGGGCGGACGCGAGCGAAAACTTTCGGGCGGCCTGTCATCGGTTCACTGCCTACCTGGAGACGCCTTCTGAAGCAGGCAGATTGGTCGGGGAGGCGATTCTCACTCGTACTGAAAGACGGGTCGTGGCGCTATTGAGGCAGGTAGGCAGACCGGGGCTGACCGCCGAAGAGATCGGCAACCGGATGAAGGCCAGTCACGGCACCGAGGGGCATTCGTTCGGCGGTTGGGCGAATTACCTTGCCACACGGCGGCAATTGTTTGTTCGCGACGGAAATGGTCGGGTCAGTTTGCGGTTGGTGTGAGCCCGCCTAACGCGCCCTCTGCCGAAGCCAGTCCGCCATGTCGGCCTCGCCGGTCAGCCCCTGCGCCAGGGCGATGATGCGGTCGCCGGTTTCGGGCATGGGGCAGTCGATGAGGACGCCGTTCCTGTAAAGAAAGACCAGCATTGTGCGGAAGGCGGTCCGCATGTTGCCGCTGTTGAAGTAATGGCCGGTGGCGATGGCGGTCGCGTAGGCCGCCGCAAGGTCGAAGACGTCGCCGATCATGCCATAGATCAGCCGGTTGTCGACCCGCTCAAGGGCACCCTCGAGGGACTTGTCGCGGGCGCGGCCAACCAGATCGCCGGGATTGAGCGCGGCGTCGTGCAGGGCTTCCACAACCGCTGCATCGAGCAGGACGTAGGTCATTTATCCCTGAGGTAGTCGAGAACCGGCTGAACCTCGTCGCGGGAGGCGCGGATGTACTCCAGCACCTCTTCCATGGTCGCATAGCGCGGCTCACCGTCCAGAGTCGCCTCTTCCGGGACCAGGTAGCCGACGCAGCGCGAGTTCTTCATGATCGCGACGGGGCGGCCGTTGGCGCGGTCGAGCACCTTCTGCGGTTCGCGCAACTCGGTCATGGTGCAAATCTGGTTGGTGTGCAGGCGGTTCATGGGATTGCGCTCCATAGTGTGCATTTGAATATACACTAAAGAGCGCACCTTTTCAATGGCGGGCGAGCCAGTCGCGGATCGCCGCCGCCGCCTCGGTCGGCTTCTGGTGGAACAGCCAGTGGTCGCAGCCCGCGAGTGTGACGCGGGTGAGGTCGGGGGCGAAGTCCTCGAGCCCGCTGGTCGCCACAGGCAGCAGCGCGGTGTCGTCCGCGCCCCAGAGCAGCAGGTGAGGCATCCGCACCATCAGCTTGTCGCGGGGCAGCGGGGGCAGGGGGCCAGGATCCTCGCCGGGCAGCGGCACGACCAGGGGCGAGGCGCGATACCAGTGGATCATCGTCTTCAGCCGACCGCCACGAGCCCATTCGGTCTTGTATTCGGCCAGCCTGTCGGGAGTCATCCAGGCCAGGTTCATCCGGGAC
This sequence comes from Pseudooceanicola sp., assembly GCA_020441135.1. Taxonomy (GTDB): domain Bacteria; phylum Pseudomonadota; class Alphaproteobacteria; order Rhodobacterales; family Rhodobacteraceae; genus Seohaeicola_A. Next base: position 4,914 of record JAGRMS010000349.1, on the reverse strand, counting down.
GAAAAGAAGCGGAACATCTTGTCGAAGTCGTCTTCGGCCAGGATGTCCTGCGAATCGGGACGGCGCAGGAAGCGGATGTATTGTGAGGCCTCGCGCTGGGCCGGGTCATCGATCAGGGCGGCCTGGAACGGGCCGGGGTGGACGCCGTTGGCGATGACGAGGCGCGAGACGAGGTCAGGGCGGAACATCGCCAGCCCGTAAGCCACTGCCGCACCCCAGTCGTGGCCGAGCACGATGACCGGATCGCGCCCGAGCGTTTCGATCAGTGCCGCCATGTCGCCGGTCAGGGCCGCGCCCTTGTAATGCTCAATCCCATCGGGTGCCCAGCTTTGCCCGTATCCGCGCTGGTCAGGGGCAATGCAGTGGAAGCGATCCGCCAGCAGCGGCGCGAAGTCGGACCAGGCGCCGCCGTACTCCGGGAAGCCGTGCAGGAGCAGCAGGGCGGGTTGCGACGGGTCGCCCCAGCGGCGGATGAAGAGGGGGTGGCCGTTCAGGTGGATGGTTTCCGTCTGCATCGGCTCACCCGGCGTTGAGGGCAGCGTTTAAGTATTTGGAAAGAGAAGAGGCCAGGGTCATTCGCCCTTGGCCTTCGTCTCGAAAGTCAGGCCGACGCCGGTGCGCGGCAGGAAGCCTTTCCAGTAGGTGTGCTCCGGCTTGGGCTTGGCGGATTCGTCCAGTGCCACCACGCCATCTGCGGCGTGGGGGATCAGGGTCAGATAATCGCCCTTGGCGCTGTCGCCCTTGAGGTGCAGGTCCATGAAGGCGGTAGCGAAGTGCTGGGCGATGTTGTTCATGCGGTTGGTGTCCCAGACCGCATCGGCATAGTGGTCGAAGGGCGCGAAGCCCAGGGCGGCGTCGAAGCCCCAGCTTTCCACCGGCGCGGGCATCGGGGCGGCGGCGTTGTGGTTGGCGCCCTCGAAGGTCAGCAGGTGCCGGTCGGTGCCGGTGGTGCCCTCGAAGATGCCCCGGATCGCCGCGTAGACCGAGACGTCGTCGGCGCTGCCCGCCATCAGCATCAGCGGCTTTTCGAAACCGGCGAGGCCCGCCGCGTCCCAGAAGCCGGTGTTCATGCCCCAGGGGCCGATGGCGATGATCGCCTTGACGCGCGGGTCGACCAGTTCCTTGAGCGTATCGGACCCGGCCAGGTGCCGCGCCAGCAGACCGTTCGGTGTGCCCCAGGTGTATTCGGTGGAGGCCTGCGTGACGCCCGCGCCGCCAAAGATCATCGCGCCATAGCCGCCCATCGAATAGCCGATAACCCCGGTGGTTTCGGCATCGGTGATCGCGCCGAGCGGGCCGTCGAGCGCCGCCATGCTGTCGATCACGAACTTCTGGTCGATGGGGCGGTTCAGCAAGGTGGAGCCGAAGGCGGTCTTGTCGTCGTAGGTGCTGTCACGGTGGTCTATGGAGACGGTGACATAGCCCTTTGAGGCCAGGTTCTCGCCCAGGTGGGACATCAGGAAGCGGTTGCCGGGGTAGCCGTGCGAGATCACGATCAGCGGGTAGGTCGTTCCGCTGGCCGGGGCGGCGTCGCGGGCGGCGCGGCCCTGCAGCGTCACCTCGGTCTTGCCGTCGCGCAGCAGGGCGCGATAGCTGCCGCCCTCAGACGTGCCTTCCGCCGCCGGATACCAAACCTCGACCGTCAGGGCGCGGTCATAGGTCGGCTGGGCGCCGTCCTTGGTGTTGACGATGTCGATCTGGCCGGGGTTGGTGAATTGCAGCGTGGTCACGCCGATGGGCAGGGGGCCGAAGGCGGCGAGTTCCGGCGCGTCGGGGCGGATTTGGTCGATCCGGTTTTCGGCGGCGGCGGGCATGGCGGCCAGCGCGGCCATCGCGAGGCCGGTCAGGGCGGTGCGCATTGGGTGGTCTCCTCTCCCAGGGGTTGATGCCATGCTACAGGAGAGGCCCCTTGATGCCAGCGATTTCCGAGTTGCCGGTGCGTCACGCCTTTTCGAACAGGGCGATCAGGGCGCGGTCGGACTTGTGGTCGCCCGTGGCGAGCGAGCCGTAGATTGTGGTCTCGGTCAGGGTCAGGCGCTGGATTTGGCCCTTGAGGCCGTCGAGCTTCGCGGCGAACCCGGCGGAGGCGTAGTGCTGCGCGTTGATCGAGATCGCCAGCAGCGCGCCGCGCCGCGCCACGCGCAGCAGCTGGTCGATGGCGTCCGGACCGACGTGCCCGGTGGTGAAAGTGCCGGAGGACACGATACCCGAATAGCTTTCGGGCGGCACCGGGATACCCTCGTTGATGTCGGCGACGATGGCGTCGCGGTAGATGTCCTTGCGCATCGCCTGGGCCAGCATCTGCTGGGAGATGTCGGTGGCGTCGATCGGCCCGACGCCGAGGTCCGCCAGCACCGCGCCGCAAAGGCCCGTTCCCGCGCCCACGTCCAGCACCGGCCCCTGTCCGCCCGCGCCGACGAAGGCGCGCGCGGTGTGGATGTGCAGCTGGTAGTCCTCGCGGGCGGCAAAGCCGCTGTCATAGTCGCCCGCCCACTCGGCGTAGAGTCGCCGGGAGTCATCCGGCGTCTTCAGGGCATAGGCGGCGTTCAGGTCGGGTTTGTCACTCATGCCGCCCATGAAAGGCGCAAGGGCGATTCGACTCAAGCCGCGTCGAAGTCGAGCACCAGTCGTTCGCTGGTCGGGCGGGCCTGGCAGGCGAGTGTGAAGCCCGCGTCCATCTCCCATTGTTCCAGCGAATAGTTCACCGCCATCTCGGCGCTGCCCTCGACCACCTTGCAGCGGCAGGTGCAGCACATGCCGCCCTTGCAGGAATAGGGCAGGTCCAGCCCCTGCCGCGCAGCTGCCGCGACGACGTTCTCGTCCCCGCTGTCGAAGCGGAACGCCTTCTGGCTGCCGTCCAGCACGACGGAGACCTCGACCCCCTTCTGCGCGGCGTTTTCGGCTTCCTTCGAGCGCTGCTTTCGCTGCGGTTCGCCGTCGACATAGAACAGCTCGTAATGGATACCCGCGCTGCGGATGCCTCGCGCGCGCAGGGTCTCGGTCACGTCGCGGATCATCTCGGTCGGCCCGCAGAGGAAGATGCCGTCCGAGCCGTCCACGTCGATGGCCCCGGCGCTCGCCAGCGCCGCGATCTTCTCGCCGCTGATGCGCCCGTTGAACAGCGGTACGTCCTGCGGTTCGCGGCTGAGGATGTGCAGCAGGGTGAAGCGGTCGATGTAGCGGTCCTTGAGCGCGGCCAGCGCCTCGCGGAACATGATGCTGTCGGTAGTTCGGTTGCCGTAGACCAGCGTGACCCGCGCCTTGCGCGCCAGCGCGGCGGCGGCGATGGAGATCATCGGGGTGACGCCCGACCCGGCGGCGATCAACACGATATTCTTTTCGGAGGTGCAGGTGAAATGCCCCTCGGGCGGCATCACCGAAATGGTCTGCCCCGGCTGAAGCCTATGCGCGAAAGCGGAAAACGTGCCGTCGGCGATCTTGCGCACGCCAACGGTCAGCGGTTCGCCGGGGGCGGAGGCGATGGAGTAGCTGCGGCGGATGTCCTTGCCGTCGACCTCGGCGCGCAGGGTCAGATACTGGCCCGGGGCAAAGCCATAGGCGTCGGAAAGCGCCTTGGGCACGTCGAAGCTGATCGCCACGGCGTCGTCGGTCTCGCGCCGCACCTCGCTGATGGTCAGGTCGTAGAACATGGCGTCCTCAGATGCATTTGAAATAGTCGAAGGGTTCGCCGCAGGCCTTGCAGCGATACTGCGCCTTGCAGGCGGTCGAGCCAAATTCGGACAGCCGCTCGGTATGGTCCGAGGCGCAGCGGGGGCAGGCGACCGTGGTCTCCCCGAAAAGCGCCAGTTTGGAGCCTGATGTCGCGGCTGGCGGCGCGATCCCATAGGCCTGCAGCTTCTCGCGGCCCTCGGGTGTCACCCAATCGGTGGTCCAGGGCGGGGTCATCACCCGTTCGATCCGAGCGTCGAATCCGGCGTCGCGCAAGGCAGCCTCCACCGCGAACTCGATGGCGAGAACCGCGGGACAGCCCGAGTAGGTCGGCGTGACCCCGGCCACCGCCACGCCGTCATCGACGCGCACCCAGCGCAGGATACCCAGATCCTCGACGGTGACACAGGGCACCTCGGGGTCGGGCACCGCTGCCGCCGCCGCCCAGGCGCGTGCCTGCGGTTCGGCTACCACGTCGCCCCCGGATGGGCGCGATAGACCGATTGCATCTCGGCCAGCAGATGGCCCAGTGCCTCGCCATGCTGGCCAGCGCGCCCGCCGGTCTGGGGATGCTGCACCTCGATCCGCTCCAGCCCCGCCTCGGCGAAGACCTGGGCGATGGTCTTGTCGAAGGCCCCGCGCTCCGCCGCCCGCGACGGCAGCGCCGGATCGCCCGCGCTTTCCTCGAACAGCTCGCCGACGTAGATCGACAGCGCCTCGACCGCGTCCTTCATGCGCCGCGCGCTTTCCTCGGTCCCGTCGCCCAGGCGGATCACCCATTCGCCCGCATGGCGGATATGATAGGCCATCTCCTTCACCGCCTTGCCGGCGATCCCTCGCACGGTCTCGTCGGAACTGCCGAGCGCCGCCTGCCAGTAGGGATGCATGAAGGAGGAAAAGTAGAGCTGCCGCAGCATGGTGTGCGCGAAGTCCTCGTTCGGACGCTCCACCAGCAGCAGGTTGCGATAGGCCCGCTCGTCGCGCAGATAGGCGAGGTCGTCCTCGCTGCGCCCCTTGCCCTCGACCTCGCCCGCGTAGGCGTAGAGATTGCGCGCCGTGCCGATCAGGTCCAGCGCCATGTTCGGCATAGCGAGGTCTTCTTCCAGCATCGGCGCATGGCCGCACCATTCCGACAGGCGGTGGCCGAGGATCAGGTGATCGTCCGCCAGCTCCAGCAGGGCGTCGAACAGGGCCATCACATGTGCCCCACTTCATCCGGGATGTCGTAGAAGGTCGGGTGGCGGT
>JAGRMS010000348.1:6435-6820 GCA_020441135.1 Pseudooceanicola sp. | reverse complement strand
TCCTCGCCTATCCCGAAGAGCTGCGGCAATCGCAGCGCATCTCGGCCTTTCGCGACTTCGTGCAGGAAGAGGTGATCGCGCACCGCAAGAGCATCCGCAACCTGCCCAAATCCTGAGCCATGCGACCCGCGCATAGCGGATTTGACTTCGATGCGACGTTAAGTGCCTTGAACGAGGGCAATGTGACGCCTAAATGTCCACTCGAAGGACGAAGCGCCCTGCGCATCTCCTTCACCTCCCTGTTGGACTTCGGCCGAGNNNAGCTTAGTGCTCGGCCTTTTTTTTGGTTTTGCGCCGGAAGACGGGCAAAGCGAGGCGCAGATGCGCTGCGCTGGCGCGTTCACATGGGTTTTCGGTTGGGAAACTGGCGCACCCGACAGGATTC
>JAGRMS010000348.1:0-6401 GCA_020441135.1 Pseudooceanicola sp. | reverse complement strand
CTATCCAGCTGAGCTACGGGTGCCGGTGTCGGGGCGTATAGGGCAAAGGGGGCGGGGCCGCAATCGGAAAACCGTTGGCTATCGGGCCGCCTGCGTGTCAGATGCGCAGGCTCTCGAAGGAGGTTTCCGATGGCGCGCCCTGCCCCGCTCTGGCTGCTTCTGCTGTTGCAGATCGTCGTGTCGGCTGCCTCGCTGGTGGTCGAGATCGTCGCGGGACGGATGCTGGCGCCGCATGTGGGCATGTCGCTGTACACCTGGACCAGCGTGATCGCCGTGGTGCTGGCCGGGTTCTCGGCGGGGCATTGGTGGGGCGGCATCCTGGCGGACCGGCCTGACGAGCGGGCGCTGCGGGCGACCGGTCTGGCGCTGATGGGCGGGGCGGCCAGCACGGCCGTGGCGGCGGGGCTGCTGGCCTGGCTGGCGGGGCCGGTGCTCGCGGGTGTCGGGCATCCGGTCTGGGGCATCGCGGTGCTGGCGACGCTGGTGTTCTTCGCGCCCTCGCTGTTTGCGGGCGTGCCCGCGCCGGTGCTGGCAAAGCTTGCCGCCCGGGATCCGGCGCGGGCGGGGCGGGCGCTGGGGGCGATGTTCGCGGCCGGGGCGCTGGGGGCGATTGCGGGGACTTTGCTGGCGGGGTTCCTGTTCATCTCGTGGCTTGGGACCACCGTGACGCTGGCATCGGTGGTTGCGATCTATGGCCTGGCGGCGCTGGCCTGTTTCTGGCTGGCGCGGGGGCGATTGACGCCCGGGGCGCTGGCGGCTGCGGCGCTGGCGGCGCTGGCGCTGGCCGCGCCCTCGCCCTGCACGCGCGAGAGCCGGTATTTCTGCATCCGCACGATGGACCTGTCCGCCGACCCAAACAGCCCGGTGCGGCTGATGGTGATCGACCACCTGGGCCACGGCGTCAGCGCACGGGACGAGCCGACGGTGATGTTCACCGAACACGCGGCCATGCTGGACGCGCTGGCGCGGGTGCGCGCGCCGGAACGGTTTTCCAGCTTCTTCATCGGCGGCGGGTCGTTCTCGGTCCCGCGCGCCTTTGCGGCGCGGGCAACAGGGCCGGTGACGGTTGCCGAGATCGACCCGGAGGTGACGGAGATCGCGGCGCGGGATTTCTGGTTCGATCCCGCCAGCGCCGCGGTCCTGCACGAGGACGCGCGGCGGGCGCTGCTGACCCGGCCCGAGGCGCGCTATGACATCGTCATCGGCGATGCCTTCACCGATGTGGCGGTGCCCGCGCATCTGGTCACGCGGGAGTTCTTCGAGCTGGTCCGCGCACGGACGAACCCCGGCGGCAGCTTCCTGATGAACGTGATCGACTACCAGGACCGGCTGCACGCGCTCGGGGCGCTGGTGACGACGCTGCAACAGGTCTTTCCGGTGGTCGAGGTCTGGACCCGCGCGGTGCGCCCCGAACCGGGGGCGCGGCTGGTCTTCGTGCTGGTGGCGGGGGACACGCCGACGCCACAGGCGACGATTACCGTGCCCGCGCCGGACCTGGAGACCTTCGGGGCGATGTCCGACCGCTGGGTGCAGGCGGTGGCGGCAACTTCGGGGCTGGTGCTGACCGACGATTTCGCGCCGATCGACCGGCTGATGGGGCGACCCGACTAGAGCGTGCCGCGCTCGGCTGGAGTCACGTCCTCGGCTGCCGCGGAGAGGCAGCGTTTGCCCAGCATAAGGCGTTCGACGCGGCGGCCGAGGGCGATTTTGCGCGACATGATCTAGAGCCGCTTGGCGACCTCTTCCAGCATCACCTCGGTTGCGCCGCCGCCGATGGCCTGGACGCGGACGTCGCGGGCCAGGCGCTCGATCGCCATGCCGCGCATCAGGCCGGACCCGCCGTGGAACTGCTGGCAGTCGTAGACGACCTCGTTCACCAATTCGCCGCAGAGCGCCTTGATCATCGAGACCTCGCGCACCACGTCCTCGCCGTCCGCGTCGCGTTTGGCCACCGCGTAGATGAACTGCCGCGCCGCCGCGACGCGGGCCGAGAGCATCGCCAGCCGCTGGCGGATGGCCTGTTTCTGCCAGAGCGGCGCGCCGAAGGCGTGGCGCGTCTTCACATGCTCCAGCGTCAGGTCCAGCGCCGCCTGCGCTTCGCCGATCGCCATGGCGCCGATCACCAGCCGCTCGTTCTGGAAGTTGCGCATGATCGCGTAAAAGCCGCGGTCTTCCTCGCCGAGGATATTGGCCGCGGGAATCTCGCAATCCTCGAACACCAGTTCCGCCGTATCCGACGAGCGCCAGCCGTGCTTGTCGAGCTGGGTGGCAACCCGCAGACCCGGCGTGCCTTTTTCGACCAGGAACATGGTGACGTTCTTGCCGGGGCGGTCCTCGGGCCCGGTCTTGGCGGCGACGCAGTAGAGGTCGGCCAGCACGCCGTTGGTGATGAACATCTTCGCCCCGTTCAGCACGAAGGCGTCGTTGCCCTTGCGCCGCGCCGTGGTGCGGATGCCCTTCACGTCCGACCCTACCCCGGGTTCGGTGATCGCCACGGCGCAGATCTTGTCGCCCGAGATGACGCCCGGCATATGCGCGTCCCGCTGTGCCTCGGTTCCCGCGTTGAACAGGTGGACCGAGGCCATGTCGGTGTGAACCAGCGCGGTGATCGCGACGCCGGAATAGGTCGACCGGCCCAGTTCCTCGGCCAGAACCACCGTCGCGCGGGTGTCCATGTCCGAGCCGCCATAGCGTTCGGGATAGCGGATGCCGAAGAAGCCAAGTTCGCCCATCCGGCGCAGCACGTCGCGCGGGGTTTGGCCCTGAACCTCCCAGGCGTCGGCGTGTGGCTTGATCTCTTCCTCGACGAACCGGCGGACCTGGTCGCGCAGCAGTTCGTGTTCTTCCTCGAGAAACAGGACAGACATGGCTCCTCCCTTTTGCCGCGAGCCTGCCCGCTGGGGCGGTCGGGCGCAAGGCCGCTGGCGGTGGGGCCGCGCGGCGGGTAAGCAGGGGCGAAGGAGCTTTTTGATGCAAAACTTGCTGACCGGACACCCGGTGTCGCTGCACATCCTCGACTACGGCTATTTCCGCGTCCATTCCGGGCCGCGGGACGTGGGGATCATGGGGGCGCTGATCCGCACGGACGCAGGAGAAGAGGTGCTGGTCGATACCGGCTTTCCGCTGCGCTACGCCGCGGATCACGTCGCGGCGGGGCTGGCGGACCGCATGGAGACCTTCGGCACGGTGCTGGAGTGTTCCGAACGCAATACCCCCGAGGCGCAGCTGGCGCTTGCGGGCACGTCGCCGGACCGCATCGCGCTGGTGATCCAGACCCATACGCATATCGACCACGCCGGGCAGTTGGACATCGCTCCGCAAGCGCCAATGCTGATCGCCGCGGCCGAGCGCGCCCTGCCCCGCCCGCTGGGCTGGCCGGGGGCGCTGGCGATGGAATGGCCGGAACGGCGGTATGTCGAGGTGACGGAGGATATGCAGATCGGGCCGGGGTTCGAGGTGCTGCTTTGTCCGGGCCACGCGCCGGGGCAACTGGCGCTGGTGATCGACCTGCCGGAGACGGGGCCGGTCCTTTACACGTCGGACGCGATTTCGCGCCCCTCAGAGGTTGGCGAGGGCTTCAAGGGATCGTGGGACGTGCCGCAGGCGCAGGCGCAGGGCGCGCGGCTGCTGCAACGGGCGAAGGCGCGCGGGGCGATGGTGATCTACGGCCATTGCCCCGACCAGTGGCTGTCGATGCGCAAGGCGCCGGAGAGCTACAGGTGAGCGCGATCGACGCGCTGCCGCCCCTGCGCGAGGTGATCGCGACCCACGGGCTGTCGGCGAAGAAGGCGCTGGGGCAGAACTTCCTGCTGGACCTGAACCTGACCGCCAAGATCGCGCGGCAGGCGGGCGACCTCAGCCAGTGCGACGTGCTGGAAATCGGGCCCGGCCCCGGCGGGCTGACGCGCGGGCTGCTGTCGGAAGGCGCGCGGCGGGTGCTGGCGGTGGAAAAGGACGCGCGCTGCCTGCCCGCGCTGGAGCAGATCGCGGCGGCCTATCCCGGGCGGCTGGAGGTCATCAACGGCGACGCGCTGCAAATCGACCCGCTGGCCCACCTGACCCCGCCGATCCGGATCGCGGCCAACCTGCCCTACAACATCGGCACCGAACTGCTGGTGCGCTGGCTGACCCCGCCGGTCTGGCCGCCGGTCTGGCAGTCGCTGACGCTGATGTTCCAGCGCGAGGTGGCCGACCGGATCGTCGCGGCGCCGGGGTCCAAGGCTTACGGGCGGCTGGCGGTGCTGGCGCAATGGCGCTGCGAGGCGCGGATCGTGATGAGCCTGCCGCCCGCCGCCTTTACCCCGCCGCCCAAGGTGGCGAGCGCGGTGGTGCATCTGACCGCCCTGCCCGCGCCGCGTTTTCCGGCCGATCCGGGCGTGCTGTCGCGGGTGGTGGCGATGGCCTTCAACCAGCGGCGGAAGATGCTGCGGGCGGCGCTGAAGGGGCTGTCGCCAGAGGTCGAGGACATGCTGCACGCCGCCGGGATCGCCCCGACGGAACGCGCCGAGCAGGTGTCGCTGGAGCAATTCTGCGCGCTGGCCCGCGAGGTCGCGGCCCGGCGCTAGGGCTTACTCTGCCGCTTCCGAACTGCCGGGCGTTTCGGCCACGGGCGCGGGCTTGCGGGTGCGCGGGCGGCGGGCCGGTTTCTTGGGCGCGCTTTCCGGGGTTTCCACCAGCCCGCTGTCGTCGTCCGAACCGGACACATCTGCCACGGCCATCGCGCTCGATTCCGGCAGGTAGGCCGAGGGCAGGCCCAGATGGGTCTCGGGCTCGCGCTCGGGTTCCGGCTGGGGTTGCGGCTGCGGCTCGGGCTCGGCCCGGTGCTGCGGCTGCTGGTGGTTGTTGTTGTTCTGCTGGTCGCGGTCCTGCCGCTCGCGGTCACGCTCGGACTGGCGGTCGCGGTTCTGGCGCTCCTGCTCTTCCCGGCGCTGGTCGATCTCGCGCTGCGCCTGGGTCAGCAGGCGCGTGTAATGCTCGGCATGCTGGAAGAAATTCTCGGTCGCGACGCGGTCGTTGGACAGCTGGGCATCCCGCGCCAGCTGGTTGTACTTGTCGATGATCTGCTGCGGCGTTCCGCGCACCTTGCCCTCGGGACCGGAGCTGTCGAAGACCCGGTTGATGACATTGCCGCCGGAAGGCGGACGGTTGCGGTTCGACTTGGAACGCGAGCGGGATTTGGACGATCTCATGTACTTGCTATTGGCCTTGTGCTCGTTGCGTATGACCCGTTTTGAAGCCTCGCGGGGTTCAACAATGCGCCGGGTCATCGACTTTTGGGGCATGGCGCTGCGCGGGAGCCGTCAAGCGTCCGACCATGCAGCGACCTTGAGAAACCATGTTATCCGCCCGCGCACAAGGGGTTTCGGCGGATTTTCCGCGCTTTTTCGCCAGTGGTGGGGGTTTCGGGTGTCAGGTTGCGGGCGCAAAACCGCCGACAACCCGGTCGCGGCGGTCGAGATCGGGATGGATGGCGATGCCGGTCAGGCCGGCGGATTGCAGCAATGCGGCGACGGCCTGGCCCTGCGTCGGCCCGATCTCGAACAGCACGCGCCCGCCCGGCTGAAGGTGGGCGAGCAGCCCGGGCACGATGGCGCGGTAGGCTCCAAGGCCGTCGCCGCCATCGGTCAGGGCCTGTTCCGGCTCGTGCCGGCGGACCTCGTCGGACAGGCCCGGCATCTCGGCCAGCGCGATGTAGGGCGGGTTGGCGACGATCAGGTCGAAGCGGCCTTCGACCCCGGCGAACCAGTCCGAGACCGCGAAAGCCGCGCGGTCCGCCACGCCAAGAGCCGCGGCATTGGCGGCGGCCTGCGTGCAGGCGGCGGGCGACAGATCGACGCCAAGCCCGGTGGCCTGCGGATTCTCGGCCAGCAGCGTGACAAGGATGCAGCCCGAGCCGGTGCCAAGGTCCAGCACGCGGGCGAAGGGTGCGGACAGCGCGGTTTCGATCAGCGTCTCGGTCTCGGGTCGAGGGTCAAGAACGTCCCGCGACACCTTGAATTTGCGGCCATAAAACTGCCGCTCGCCGATCAGGTGCGACACCGGCACCCGCACCGCGCGCAGCGAGACGAGGCGTTCGAAACGGTCGGCCACATCCGGCTCCACCGGTTCGGGTGCGATCATCGTGACGCGGGACGGGTCGATGCTGGCGGCATGGGCCAGCAGCAGGCGCGCGTCGCGGGCCGGATCCTCGACCCCGGCGGCGCGCAGGCGGGCGGCGGCGGCGGCGAGGGCCTGGGCCGCGATCATGCCGCGAATTCCGCCATGCGGCGGGCCTGGTCGTCGGCGGTCAGGGCGTCGATGATCTCGTCCAGGTCGCCCTGCATCACCATGTCGAGCTTGTAGAGCGTCAGGCCGATCCGGTGGTCGGTCAGGCGGCCTTGCGGAAAGTTGTAGGTGCGGAT
>JAGRMS010000347.1 GCA_020441135.1 Pseudooceanicola sp. | reverse complement strand
CCCCCACCCCCGGCCCCTCCCCACGAGGGGGAGGGGAGGCACTGCGCCTCAGCGGTTGATCGCGGCAAAGGCGGCGGCGTAGCGGTTCTCGGTCTCGGCTTTGCGCTGGAACAGGACGCGCTCGACCAGGATCTCGTCCGGCACCGTGCCGCGCGAGAGGAGGACCATCACCTCGTCGATGAAGGCCCCGAGCGGCAGCGCCGCCGGGTTGCGCGACTGGCCCGGGGTCAGTTCGGTCGCGACCAGCGGCGGGGCCAGTTCGTGGACAGTGACCGAGGTACCGCGCAGCTGGTGGCGCAGGGATTGCGTCCAGGAATGGATCGCCGCCTTGGTGGCGGAATAGACCGGGTTGCCGGCCTTGGGCACGAAGGCGAGACCCGAGGAGACCGTGACCAGCGCCGCCCTGGGCCGCGCGCGCAGGTGCGGCAGCAGGGCGGCGGCCAGCTGGATCGGCGCCAGCAGGTTGGTGGCGATGGTCCGTTCGGCGACGTCGAGGTCGATGGCATCGGCGGTGTAATCCTCCGCCTCCATGATGCCGGCGTTCAGGATCACGGTATCGAGGTCCGGGTGTTCGGCCAGCAGCCGCGCCGGGAACGCCGCCAGCGCCGCCCGGTCGGTGACGTCGAGCGCATGGCCCGCCATCCCCGGATTGGCCGCGAGCGTGGCCGCCAGGCTCGCCGGGTTGCGCCCGGTGACGATGACGCGGTTGCCCCGCGCCAGCAGCGCCTCGGCCAGGGCGCGGCCGATGCCGGCATTGCCGCCGGTGATGAGGATGGTGCGATCGGTGAAGCTCATGGGGTTGGTCCTTCAGCTGTGACTGGCCCCGAGATGCGCGCGATGCTATCCAGGCGAAAGAAGGCACCCGAAAGATTTATACTTACCAAAAAGAGAGCATGGCGCCATGCCGCACCCCGCCGCCCGCCAGCCAGCGCCGACCGACCCCGCCGTCGACCGCCTGGTGGAAGAGATCATCGGCCGCGTCGCCGACAAGTGGACCATGCTGCTGATCGAGGTGCTGACCGAACGCCCCTGCTGCCGCTTCGGCGAACTGGCCCGTGCCTGCCCCGGCATCAGCCAGAAGATGCTGACCCAGACCCTGCGGGGCATGGAACGCGAGGGGCTCGCCACCCGCACCGTCTACCCGGTGGTGCCACCCAAGGTGGAATACCGCCTGACCGACCTTGGCCTCAGCCTCGGCGAGGCCTTCTGCGGCGTCTGGCTCTGGGCCGCGGCCAACCGCGCCACCATCGAACAGGCGCGCCGGGACTATGCCGCGCGCCAGGCCGGATCGCCGCCCTGATCTTCTTCTCTTTGACAAATATCTCCGGGGGAGTCGCCCGGAACGGGCGGCGGGGGCAGCGCCCCCCTCTACCGCGTGTGACGCCTCACAGCATCCCTGCGGCGCGCACCGCCTGCACCGAGGGCCGCTGTTCCATCGCGGCCAGGAAGGCGGTGAGCTTCGGGAAGGCCGACAGGTCCACCTTGTCGCCGGGCATCCAGCTGGCGACGACGAAGAGGTAGCAATCCGCGAGGCTCACGCCATCGCCCAGCACGAAGGGACCGGTCAGACAGCCCTCCAGGTAGGCCGCGCTGGCGGTCATCGTCTCGGGCACCTTGGCCTTCATGTCCGCGAAAGACGTCTCCTGCGAAGCCCAGCGCGCCCCGCGCATCTTGTGGGCGTGGTTCACATGGGCGGTGGAGGCGAGGTAATACATCACCTCACGCATTCGCGCGGCCTGGAACGGGTCGGCGGGCACCAGCCCCGCGCCGGGGGCCAGTGCGGCGATGTAGTCGAGGATCGCGCCGGTCTCGGTCAGGATGCCGTGATCGGTTTTCAGCGCCGGAACCCGGCCCTTGGGGTTGATCGCGTGATAGTCCGCCTTCGTCTGCTCGGCATTGGAAAAGTCGACGCGGGCGGTCTCGAAGGGCAGGCCCGCCTCGTGCAGGGCGATGGCGACGGCGATCGAGATGGTTCCGGGGAAATAGTACAGCAGCATGTCGGTCCTTCAGCCTTCGGCGTTGTCCATGTCCCAGGCGGCGAGCAGCCGGGGCAGGGCGATGGCCCAGTCGAGCACGCCTGTTTTCGATGCCCAATCATCGTAGCGCCTGAGCAAATCCGTTTCCAGCGCCCCGCCGCGCCCGGCGAGATCGTGCAGCTCGGTCCGGTCGGTTTGCATGTCGAACAGCTCCCAGGGCCGCCCGTGCTGGCGCACCAGCTTGAACTGGCCCATGCGGATCGCGGAATTGCCCTCGTGCTCCCAGAAGATCGGCTGTTCCCGGGACCAATCGTTCCCTGCCAGCAAGGGCAGCAGCGATTCTCCCTGGCAGGGCTGGATCGCCTCGCCGCCAAGCTCGCCCAGGTAGGACGCGCCCGTCACCTCGAGGATCGTCGGCAGGATATCCACCACATGCGCCGCCTGGTGCGCCACCTGCCCCGGCTTGATCCGCCCCGGCCAGTGCGCGATCAACGGGGTCGAGATGCCGCCCTCGTGGACGTAGTGCTTGAACAGCCGGAACGGCGCGTTCGAGACGTTGGCCCAGGGCTTGTCATAGCTCTGGTAGGTCAGCGCGTCGCCGGGGCGGATGTCGGGGCGGTTGCCCATCAAGATGGTGCGCCCGTCGTGGGTGCGGTCGGGGAAGAACTTGGCCCAGCCGTCCTCGGCCATGAACTCGGCGCAGCCGCCGTTGTCGGAGAGGAACAGGATCAGCGTGTTGTCGTATTGGCCGAGGCGCTTCAGCGCCGCGATGAAGCGCCCGATGGACTGGTCCATCCGGTCCACCATCGCCGCATAGGTCGCCATCTTGCTGGCCTGCCAGTCCTTGTGCCGGTCGTCGGCCCAGGGATGCACCTCGGAATCGCGCGGCGAGATGTCCCAGTTGGTCTGGAACAGCCCCCTGGCGTTCATCTCTTCGTGCCGGGCCGTGCGCGTGGCGTCCCAGCCCTTGTCATAGACGCCGTCATAGCGGGCGATGTCCTCGGGCGGGGCGTGCAGCGGCCAGTGCGGGGCGGCGTGGGCGAGGTAGAGGAAGAAGGGCACGTCGTCCTTTGTGGCGTCCTCGACCATCCCGATCGCCTTGTCGGTGATCGCGTCGGTGAAATAGAAATCGTCGGGGAAGACCTCGACGCGGCTGTCGTCCTCCAGCATGAAATGCGGCGAGAAGAAGTGGGTCACGCCGTCCACGATGCCGTAGAAGCGGTCGAAGCCCCGTTGCCGCGGCGTCGGGTGATCCAGGTCGCCGACCCGCCAGCTGTCCACCTCGCGCGCCATGAAGTCGCCCGCGACGTGCCACTTGCCGCTCATCAGCGTGCGATAGCCGCTGGCGCGCAGGTGTTCGGCGATGGTGGCGCTGTCGTTCCTGAGAAACCCGCGATAGGCGGGGGTGCCAAGGTCCGCCCCCATGTGCCCGACGCCCGCGTTGTGCGGGTAGAGCCCGGTCAGCAGCGAGGCCCGTGTCGGACAGCAGCGGGCGCAGTTGTACATCGCCGTCATCAGCGCGCCGCCCTTCGCGAGCGCGTCGAGATTCGGGGTGCGGATCTCGGAGCCGGTGATGCCGAGGTCGGCGAAACCCATGTCGTCGACGAGGATCAGCACGACGTTGGGGCGGTTGGTCATTGGCGGAGTCCTCCTTGGGGTCAGGCTAGGGTGTCGGCGGTCGGACGGGCGTGCCATCCGCGACAGCGATGGGGCGGGGACGACATCACCGCCGCCTGCCGGGCGTGCGCGACAGGAAATGGGGCGGGCGCTTGCCGACCCACTCCAGGAACGCCGCCAGCCGGGGATGCGCCCGCAGCGCCTCGACCGTGTTGTAGCGGCGGGCCAGTTCCGCTTCCGAGAGGGTTGCGTGGATCTCCTTGTGGCAGATGTGGTGCAGCAGCACCACCGGCCCGCCCTTGCCACCCTTCAGCTTGGGCACCAGGTGATGCAGGCTCTGCGGCGCGCCTTCGGGGATCGGGCGCAGGCAGAGCGGGCAGAGCGGGTCGGACATGCTTGATCCTGTCGGGCGGACAGTCCAAGTGTGGGGCTTGCCGCACGGATGGCAAGGCAGGAGCGACAGATGGCGCGGGCGGTGGTGATCGGCGGCGGCCCGGCGGGGCTGATGGCGGCGGATGTGCTGGCAACGGCGGGCCATGCCGTGACGGTGGTCGAGGCGAAGCCGTCGCTGGGGCGCAAGCTGCTGATGGCGGGCAAGTCGGGGCTGAACCTGACGAAGGCGGAACCTTCAGAGACCTTCCTTGCCGCCTATGCGGAAGCCTCGGACTGGCTGAGGCCCATGCTGACGGGTTTCGGTCCTGCGGCGGTTCGGGAATGGGCCGAGGGGCTGGGGCAGGAGACCTTCGCGGGCTCCACCGGGCGGGTGTTCCCCAGGGCGATGAAGGCCTCGCCCCTGCTGCGTGCCTGGCTCGGGCGTCTCGGGCAATTGGGCGTCACCGTCCACACCCGCTGGCGCTGGACCGGCTGGGACGGCGACGCGCTGACCTTCGCAACGCCGGAGGGTGCGCAGAGCCTGTACGCCGACGCCACCGTGCTGGCGCTTGGCGGCGCCAGCTGGGCGCGGCTTGGCTCGGACGGGGCCTGGGCGCCGCTGCTTGCCGACAAGGGTGTCGGCATCGCGCGCTTCGCCCCCGCCAATGCCGGGGTCGCGGTGGACTGGTCGCGCCACATGGAGGTGGTGATGGGCCAGCCGGTGAAGGGTGTCGCCTTCCGTTCCGGGCCATACCATTCGCGCGGCGAGGCGGTGATCTCGAAACGCGGGCTGGAGGGCAGCGGGATTTACGCCGTCAGCCGGGGTGTGCGCGAGGGCTGCCTGCTCAGCCTCGACCTGCTGCCCGATCTGACCCACGCCGAAGTGGCCCGCCGCCTGACGAAGCCGCGGGGCCGCGAGACGATGAGCAACCACCTGCGCAAGACGCTGAAACTGCCCGCCGCCAACGCCGCCCTGCTGCGCGAATTCGGCCAGCCGCTGCCGCTGGCCCCGGAACTGCTGGCGGCCACGATCAAGGGCCTGACGGTCCGCCACGCGGGGCTGCGGCCCCTCGACGAGGCGATCTCGACCGCGGGCGGCGTCAGGGCCGATGCGCTGGACGACAGCCTGATGCTGACCGCCCTGCCGGGTGTCTATTGCGCGGGCGAGATGCTCGACTGGGAGGCACCCAC
Source organism: Pseudooceanicola sp. (assembly GCA_020441135.1). GTDB lineage: Bacteria > Pseudomonadota > Alphaproteobacteria > Rhodobacterales > Rhodobacteraceae > Seohaeicola_A. The sequence goes on along the minus strand of JAGRMS010000347.1, from coordinate 3,303 downwards.
CGGCGGCTACCTGCTGACCGCCTGCCTCGCCACCGGGCGCTGGGCGGGACTGGCGGCCGCCGCCCGGCTGTCGGCCTAAAGCGTGTCGCGCTCAGCTGGATTCACGTCCTCGGCTGCCGCGGCGAGGCAGCGTTTGCGCAGCATAACGCGTTCGACGCGGCGGCCGAGGGCGATTGTGCGCGACATGCTCTAAAGCGATTTCAGCGCGAAGCCCGCCGTTTCCAGCCGTGCGCGCAGGCCCTGCGCGATGGCCAGCGCCTCGGGCCCGTCGCCGTGCAGGCAGATGGTGTCGATCCGCGTCGGGATGCGCTTGCCCGAAACGGCGATGATCGCCTGTTCTTCAAGCATCTGCAGGATGCGCGGGGCGGCGACTTCGGCGTCGTGGATCATCGCGCCGGGCAGCTTGCGGTCCACCAGCGTGGCGTCGTCGTTGTAGGCGCGGTCGGCAAAGATCTCGCCCGCCCAGTGGCAGCCGAGGTCGCGCACCACCTGTTCCTGCGCGGTCGCCGCCAGCACCATGATGACGATGTCGGGATCGACCCGCAGCGCCGCCTCGTAGCAGACCCGCGCCATCGCGGCGTTTTCCGAGGCCATGTTGGACAGCGCCCCGTGCAGTTTCAGGTGGCGCACATGCCCCCCCGCCGCCCGCGCCATCGCCTGCGCCGCGCCAAGCTGGTAGGTGACGAGGTTGGCGAGTTCGCTGGCGCTGAGCGGAATGCGCCGCCGCCCGAAGCCCTGAAGATCGGCAAAGCCCGGATGCGCGCCGATGCCGGTGCCGTTCTCGACCGCCAGCGCCATCGTCTTTGCCATCGTGTCGGCGTCGCCCGCGTGCCAGCCGCAGGCAATATTGGCCGAGGTGACGATCTTCAGCAGGGCCACGTCGTCGCCCATTTTCCAGGGGCCAAAGCTTTCGCCCATGTCGGCGTTGAGGTCGATGCGTTTCATGGTCTTTCCTTCCGGTCGAGGTCGTCGCCACGGGTCATGCCGCCGATCAGCTGATAGCCGAGCAGGTCGGGAATGTCGCGGGGGTCGCGGATCAGCGGCTGCACGCGCTTCTTCAAGCTGCGCAGCCGCGCGGCGTCGGTGGTCCAGAGCGCGTCGGCCTGGTCCAGCGTCATCAGCGCCAGCCGCAGCGGCGCGCCCGCCGGGGCCTGGGCGATGCGCGGCAGGTCGTCGGGGATCACCGTGCCAAGGCGGGGATAGCCGCCGATGGTCTGGCATTCCGCCATCAGCACGAAGGGAATGCCCTCGCCGATCAGCTGCACGTCGCCGGTCAGGATGAAGTCCGAGGCGAGGCCCTTCGCCGCCGCCGCCGGGAAGGGGGCGCCGTCATGGTCCAGCCGGATGCCCTGCCGGTTGGCTTGGGCCGAGCGGGTGAAGCCGGTGGCCTGGATACGCTCGAGCGTGGCGGCGTCGAACAGGCCGGTCTGCGGCCCCGGCATCAGCCGCAGGGTGCCGCCGTTGAAGCGCGATCCGGCGTCGATCCGCCGCGCCGGGGCCTGTGGCGCGGGGTCGTCGCCCGTGGTCAGCGTATCGCCCGAGGCCAGCAGCCCGCCGACGCCGATCACCAGATGCGCCGAGCGGCTGCCCAGCCAATCGGGCGAGCGAATCCCGCCGGCGGGGGTCAGATAGCCATACGTCCCGGCGGTCGCCCCGCCGATCTCCAGCACCTGCCCGGGCAGCAGCAGCACCGTTGCCGCCCAGGGCGCGGGCGCGCCGTCCACCGCCGCCTTCATCGGCGCGCCGGTCAGCGCGATGCGCATCGGCGCGTCGACCGAGAACCGCCCCCCGGTCGAGGCCATCTCGATCGCCGGAACCACGTCCGGCAGATCCAGCAGCGCCGCCGCCTCCAGCAGCGCCAGCCGGTCCATCGCCCCGCCGGGCGACAGCCCCTCGGACAGATGCCCGGGCCGCCCCAGATCCTGCACCGACAGCGCCGGCCCGGCCCGAAGGATCGTCAGGCTGCCCATGCCAGCCCCTGTGCTTCTTCTCTTTCCAAATACTCACTCCGCACCCTCCCCCCGGCGCAACGCCGGGCACAGGGAGCTTCCCCTCCCCCGCCGGGGGAGGGGAGAGGGGAGGGGGCCTCGCCCCTCATTCCAGCACCTCGCAGGTGGCCCCGCCGATCCCGTCGGCGTCCTCCACCACTTCCGCCACAACGCGCAGCCGCAGCGCATCGCCGGGGCGGAGCAGGAAGGGTTCGGACCGCGAGGCAAGGAAGGGCCGGAAGCCGGTGCGCCCGATGCGCCGCCAGCCGGTGGCGCTGTCGGCGGGGAAGATCACCAGCTGGCGCACGGCGGCTGCGATGGTTCCGGCGGGCACCTGCGGCGTCAGTTGCGGCTGGCGCGGAACGTCCCAGTCGGGCGGCAGCAGGCCAAGGTAGGGCAGCCCGGCGGTGAAGCCGATCGCCAGCACCCGCAGGTCGGTTGCGGTCGCCTCTTCCACCAGCCGCGCCTCGCTTTTCCCCGAAAGCGCGGCGAATTCGGCCAGTTGCGGCCCGGCCTCGCCGCCAAAGACCGCTGGCACGGTCCAACGCCGCGCGGGCGGGGGCAGGGGGGCGGCCAGCCAGTCGCGCGACCCCGCACGGCGTTCCATCTCGGCGGCGACGGTTGCCCGCGACACCGCTCCGGGATCGAAGCGCAGAAGCACCGAGGTCAGCGAGGGCACCGCCTCCACCGCGCCATCCGGGAGCGAACCGCGCAGATCGGCGGCAAAGGCCAGCACCGCCCCGGCGGCGGAGGCAGAGGGCACGCGCGAGAAGCGCACCAGCACGCCGTCCTGGCCCAAAGGCAGCACTTCCGGCCCCAGTTCGCCCATATCGCCCTCCTGTTCCGGAGGGACACTCGCCAATCCGCGCGCCCTTGTCGATGCCTAACCCCGGCGGGCCGCCATCCAGGCTTCGATCCGCGCCGCCGCGTCGGCGTCCAGGTGCAGGCCCAGCTTGGTGCGCCGCCAGAGCACGTCCTCGGCGCTCTGCGCCCATTCGTGATCCATCAGCCAGCCGATCTCGGTCTCGGTCAGCGTGGCGCCGAAATCCTGGCCCAGGTCCAGCGCGCCGCGCGCCGCGCCCAGCATCGCATGGGCGCGCGTGCCATAGGTGCGCACCAGCCGCCGCGCCCAGGGCCCGGTCAGGAAGGGATAGTCGGCCCGCAGCCGCCCGGCCAGCGCCGCCGCGCCGTCCACCGGGAACGCGCCCCCCGGCAGCGCCTCGCCCGCGGTCCAGTCGCCCGGCGCGCCGGGGAAGAAGGGCAGCAGCCGCGCCATCGCCGCCTCGGCCAGCTTGCGGTAGGTGGTGATCTTGCC
>JAGRMS010000033.1:11349-19853 GCA_020441135.1 Pseudooceanicola sp. | reverse complement strand
TCTGGTCGATCCGCTCGGGGTCGATGGGGCGCTTCTGCATCGAGATGCGGATCGAGCGCTCCAGCTTGTCGCGATCGAAATCCTCACGCTTGCCCGAGGTCTTGATGACCACGAGGTCACGCAGCTGCACCCGTTCGTAGGTGGTGAACCGCCCGCCACAGGCCGGGCAGAACCGCCTGCGCCGGATCGCGACATGATCTTCCGCCGGACGGCTGTCCTTTACCTGGGTGTCGATATTCCCGCAAAACGGACAGCGCATGGATTTCCCTCGATTCTCTGCCAGTTGCGGGTCTTCGCCCGCATTACCGCATCCACTATAGGGGTCGCGACGCTATTTGTGTAGTGGCTTTGATGCGCCACCACATCCTGTGGCGGAATGGCCATGCGCTCCATTCACGCCCGGATTACGGAACGATATCGTAGTCGTAGCAATGCTGCATTGCCGCGCCCGCGACCAGGCTGTCGCCAGCCTTGCGGAAGTTGAAATAGACCTTGTCGCGCAGATCCACGCCCTGCGGCGGGGTCAGCGAGAAGGTCACGGCGATCCGCCCAGGGGCGGCGGTCGAGGGGCCGCGTGGGCGGGACACATAAATCCGCTGGGCGGCGGCGACTCGCAGGAAGCCATAGGTGTAGTCGCCGGCCGCGCACCAGAATTCGCGGGGGCCGGCACCGGGGCGGGCGACCACCTCGAAGGAACCGTTCGAGAGCGGGAGGACGTCATAGCCGTTCTGGGCGCGCCATGCGAAGGCCCAGGCGGGCATGAGGGCAAGCAGGGCGGCGGCGAGGGCGATAGGTTTCATGGGAATCCCCTTTCGCGGGAAATGGTGATCCCGGAGATGGGGCAAGGCAAGGGGGGAGATGTTCACAATCCGGCGTCCGGGGGGAGATTTCAGAGTGCCCCAGCTAGGACGGGGGCCATCTTATTGATTTAGCAATGTTTTCGTTTGGAGTGGGTTTTTGGGCTCCATGTCCCGGGGTGATCTGGATCGCACATGTGAGAGGCCTTTGGACTTGCGGAAATCGTCATCGGGTTTCTTTGATCGTGCCCCCAGCCCTTCCCCTCAGTCGGGGGAGAGGTGGCGCGGAATTTCGGCGGATTTGATCTGTGGACATGGGGCGGTTGGTCGTTTTGGTTGCGGTGCTGGCTTTGCAAGGGGCCGGAGCGGGGCGTGGTGGGCAGATTGCCCACCCTACGCACCGCCACCATCCCCCATCCCCTCCGCACAAGGAGGAGGAAAGTCGAGGGGTGGTGAGGATCGCGCGTGCCGGGAAGGCTCGCGCAATACGCCCCTGGCCACGCCGGGGATGAGTCAGCCGTTGTCCTGCCCAAGGAGGGAGGCTCTTTGGAAATGGTAGGCAGATTGCCCGCCTTACGTGCCTGAAACACTGTTGTAGGGTGGGCAATCTGCCCACCACTGCTCCGTCGATCTCCGCGACCTTGGTGGCAGGCCCTAGCCGTCTTCCCCCAGCTTCGGCGCAGGCCGGTGCAGGGCCAGTTCGGCATCCGAGAACCGGAACGGCGACCGGATGCCCGGCACGCCGTCAAGCATCACCTGCATCCCGCGCGCCACGACCTGCGGGTCGGCCATCACCTCGGAGAGGTCGTTGATCGGCCCGGCGGGGACTCCCTGCTTTTCGCAGGCCGCGAGCAGGTCCGCCTTGCTCCACCCCGCCGTGGCGCCGTTCAGGCGGGCGATCATGACACGGCGGTTGGCGATGCGGTCCTTGTTCTTCAGGAACTCGGGCGCCTCGGCCATGTCGTCGAGCGCGAGCAGGCGGCAGAGGCGCTGGTATTGCCCGTCGTTGCCTGTCGCGATGATGATGAAGCCGTCGGCGCAGTCGAATACCTCGTAGGGCGTCAGGTTCATGTGGGCGTTGCCCATGCGCCCCGGCGCGACGCCGGTGGTGAGGTAGTTCAGCGCCTGGTTGGCCGTCACCGCCACCGCCACGTCGAGCAGTGCCATGTCGATGTGCTGGCCCTTGCCGGTCGTCGCGCGCATATGCAGCGCGGCGAGGATGCCCGCGACGGAATAGAGGCCGGTGAAGATGTCGGTGATCGCGACGCCGGCCTTCTGCGGCTGGCCCTCGGGCGCGCCGGTGATCGACATCAAGCCGGACATGCCCTGGATGATGAAGTCATAGCCCGCGCGGTGGGCGTAGGGCCCGGTCTGGCCGAAGCCTGTGACCGAGCAGTAGATCAGCCGCGGGTTGACCGCCTTCAGCGAGTCGTAGTCCAGCCCGTATTTCTTCAGGCCCCCGACCTTGAAGTTCTCGATCAGGACATCGGCGTCCTTCACCATCTCGCGCACCCGCGCCTGCCCCTCGGGCGTGGCGAGGTCGATGCAGACCGAAGCCTTGCCGCGGTTGGTGGAGTGGAAGTAGGAGGCCGAGACGTCCTCTCCCCGTGTCACGAAGGGCGGGCCCCAGGCGCGGGTGTCGTCGCCGTTCGGGGATTCGATCTTGATGACGTCCGCGCCGAGGTCCGACAGGGTCTGGCCGGCCCAGGGGCCGGCCAGGATGCGGGCGAGTTCGATGACCTTGAGGCCCGCGAGCGGCGCGCTCACTTGGGCAGTTCCGCGTCGAGGACCGCCTTGAACTCGTCCCAGGGCATGTTCTTCACCATCTTGCCGTTGACGATGAAACTGGGGGTCGCGTTGACCTGGTCGCGGGTGGCGTTCTGCTGGAACCAGGCGACGAGGGTTTCGGCCTGGGTCTTGTCGGTCATGCAGGCATCGAGCTTGTCCTGCTCGATCCCGGCGAGGCGGCCGATCTTCTTGAGTTCCTCGACGATGCCGTTCGGCTCTTCCGCGCGCACCCAGGTCGACTGGCTCTTGTAGAGCAGGTCGGCGATGCCGAAGAATTTCTCGGGGCCGCCGCAGCGGGCGACGAGCGAGGCCCAGAGGCCATACTTGTCGAAATAGACATCGTGGTAGACCAGGCGGACCTTGCCGGTGTCGATGTAGTCCGACTTGAGCTTCTTGAAGTTGTCGGCGTGGAAGGCCGCGCAATGCGGGCAGGTGAAGGAGGCGTATTCCACGATGGTGATCGGCGCGTCGGCCTGGCCGAGCGACATCTCGACCACCGAGGAAACGTCGACGTTGGCAGTCTGCGCGTTGGCGGGCGCGATCAGCTCGGAGCTGCCCGGTCCGGTGCGGAAGAAGCCGAAGTATGCGATGGCGACAGCCACGATCACGGCGCCGGCGAGTGCGATTGTCCGGGTCATGCCCTTCCCCTTTTCAGCGTTTTGCGTTGCTTAATACGTTGCGGCCCAGCCGTTCAAGGGCTGCGCGCAATCCTTCGTCCCGGATCGGCGCAGTGGTCTCATGCGCTTCGCGGGCGGCTTCGGGATCTTCCCGCTGCTCGGCCCGCTTGGGGGCCCTGTCGAATGTAGCCTGCCCCTCGGCAAAGCCGGTGGGGGCGGTCTGGGTGATGCGGACGCGGCTGATGGCGTTGTAGCCGTAGACCGCGTTGATCCGCGCGCGCAGGGTTTCCTTCTGCATCTCGAGCATCGGCGCCTGCGCGCCGGTGGTCAGCACGGTCAGCGTCGCGCCGAAGCCGCCCTTGCCATAGCCGACGTTCACCGGCCTTGCGATGGCAGCGATGTCGGCCCCCACGATCTCGGCCCAGTGGGTCAGCACGCGGGCGACGGCGAAGCCGCGGCTTTCACCGGCGCGGCGGATCTGGCCGTCGAGCACGGAGGCGGTGCGCTTGAAGCCGCGCGTGGTGGAGGGGCGCTGGGTCACAGATGGATTCCACTGGTGGTTGGCCTATTGTAAGGACCAAGCGGGCGGGTGCCAGCGAAACCGCCGCGGGGGGACATGAATTTTGCGTGACGCGACGGGCGATCCTGCGGCGATGAGCGCGGCCTTGCTGGCGTGGTATGACGTCCATGCGCGGGTGCTGCCGTGGCGGGTGGGGCCTGCGGAGCGGGCGGCGGGGGTGCAGCCGGACCCCTATCGCGTCTGGCTGTCCGNNCCGAGGTGATGTTGCAGCAGACCACCGTGGCGGCGGTGAAGGAATATTTCCGGCGCTTCACCACGCTTTGGCCGACGGTCGGGGCCTTGGCGGCGGCGGAGGATGCCGCCGTAATGGGCGAATGGGCGGGGCTTGGCTATTATGCGCGGGCGCGGAACCTCTTGAAATGCGCGCGGGTGGTGGCCGGCGAGCTTGGCGGGCGGTTCCCGCAGGACGCCGAGGCGCTGATGGAGCTGCCGGGGATCGGGCGGTATACCGCCTCGGCCGTGGCGTCCATTGCCTTCGACAAGCCCGAGACGGTGATGGACGGGAACGTGGAGCGCGTGGTGGCGCGGCTTTACGACATCCACGCGCCGCTGCCGCTGGTGAAGCGGGAGCTTTATGCGCTCGCCGCGGACCTGACGCCTTGGCGGCGCCCGGGGGATCACGCGCAGGCGATGATGGACCTGGGCGCGACGATCTGCACGCCGCGGTCGCCCGCCTGCGGCATCTGCCCCCTGCGCGACTCCTGCGCCGCGCGGGCGGCTGGGACGGCGGCGGACCTGCCGGTGAAGAGCGAGAAGAAGGCCAAGCCGGTGCGGCTGGGATATCTCTACCTTGCCCGCCGTTCGGACGGGGCCTTGCTGCTGGAACGGCGGCCGGACAGGGGGCTGCTGGGCGGGATGCTTGGCTGGCCGGGATCGGAATGGACAGGCGATCCTCAGGACGACCCGCCCCTGGAAGCCGATTGGCAGGAGCTGACCGGCGAGGTGCGCCATACCTTCACCCATTTCCACCTGATCCTGCGCCTGCGCCATGCCACGGTTGCGCCTGATACGCTCCCCACGCGCGGCACATTCGTCGCGCAAGGGGATTTCCGGCCCTCGGACCTTCCGACGGTGATGCGCAAGGCGTATGATCTGTGGCGGGGCCACGCAACGGACGGTGCCCGCACCGGGGATTAACCAGAGACACCTAGGACCATGGCGATCAACCGACATCTGGAGTTCCCCATGATCCCGCCGGACATCCTTGGGCGCTGGCAGACCGCCCTGCCCTTTGCGACATCCTTCCTGCTTGTGCCGATCCTTTGGCTTGGCGCCGTCAAGGGCGGGCTCTGGGTGCTGCTGGTCGTCTTCGTGACCTGGAACGCCTACACGGCGCTCGACAAGATCCTGGGCCTGAACCTCGAAAACGCCGACCCCGAGACAGGCGAGGCCGGGCTGACCTGGTACAAGGCGATCACCTGGGCCTGGGTGCCGGTGCAGTTCGTGACGCTCTATGCGATGATCTGGTATGCCACCCGCGCCGACCACCTTGGCGGGTGGGAGCTGGCGGGGCTGTTCTTCGGCGTCGGTGTCATCACCGGGACGCTGGGGATCAACTACAGCCACGAGCTGATGCACCAGAAGGCCCGCGCCGAGCGCTGGCTGGGGGATATCCTGCTGGCGATGGTGCTCTATTCGCATTTCCGCTCGGAACACCTGCTGGTGCATCACACCTGGGTCGGCACGCCGCGCGATCCGGTCAGTGCGCGCTATGGCGAGGGGTTCTGGCGCTTCTTTGCCCGGGTGCTGGGGCAATGCGCGAAATCCGCCTTCCGCGCGGAAAAGGCGCTGTTGTCGCGCAGGGGGCTGGGCTGGGCGCATCGCAGCAACCCGTTCTTCCGCTACTGGGCCTTGCAGGCGGTCTTCATCGCGCTGGCCTTCGCGCTGGGGGGCGCCCTGGGTGTCGTGCTGTTCCTGTTGCAGGCCTTCGTCGCGATCTTCCACCTGGAGATGGTGAACTACGTCGAACACTACGGACTGTCGCGCAAGCACCTGGGCGATGGCCGTTATGAGCACGTCCTGCCGCGCCATTCGTGGAACGCCGCGCAGAAGGCGTCGAACTGGCTGCTGATCAACCTGCAACGGCATTCCGACCACCACTACAAGCCGAACCGCCGCTTTCCCCTGTTGCAGAACTATACCGAGGACGAGGCGCCGCAGCTGCCGCATGGCTATGCGGTGATGACCACGCTGGCGCTGATGCCACGGGTCTGGCGGCGGGTGATGAATCCGCGCGTGCGGGCCTGGCGGGCGAAGTATTACCCCGAGATCACTGACTGGACGCCCTACAATAAGGGCACGACGCCGCTGCCCCGCTGAGTTTCATCCTTCCTTAAGCTGTTGCGCGCAAGACTGCCGCGTCGGCTTCAGGAGAATCTCGGATGCCTCAAAGTTGCCTGATCGTCGAGGACAGCGCGCTGGACCAGCGGATGATGACCCGCACGGTGCGCGCCGTGATGTCCTCGATCACCGTGCGCATCGCCAATACGCTGGACGAGGCGCGGACGGAGCTGGCCAGCGGCCCTGTCGCCTTCATCCTGCTGGACAACAACCTGCCCGACGGCAAGGGCGCGAACTTCGCGCTCGAACTGGCGCAGGATGCCCGCTATGGCGGCATCCCGGTCATCATCGTGTCGGACTGGCCCTCGCCCTTCATGTGGCAGAAGGCCGAGCTGGCCGGGGTGCAGCGGGTCGTCACAAAGTCGGAGTTCAATACCGAGGTCTTTGCATCCGCCCTGCCCCGGCGGATGCTGGTGCATTAGGTCAGTGCAGCCGGTTTTCCGGGCGCGACAGGGTCCAGACCGTCACGGGTTCCTCGATGCCACGCACCGCCTGCGGGGCCTGCCGGAACAACCCGTCGAGCGCGGGGTCGCCGGGGGCGCACTGGCCTTCGGCCCGGGCGCGCATCTGTTCGCTGAGGGCGATTTCGGCCACCAGCGGGCGGGTCAGCTTCTCGATCCGGCTGGCGACGTTGACGGTATTGCCCAGCACAGCGAACTCCAGCCGGTTCGCGCCGATGTCGCCCAGCACAACGGGACCGAAGTGCAACCCGAAGCTGCCAAGGATCGGCGGTTCGCCCGTCAGGGCGCGCTCGGCGTTCCAGCGGGCGAGCGAATCGCGCATCGCGCGGACGCAGCGCAGCGCGTTGATGGCGTCCTGTTCGGACGGCACCGGCGTGCCGAAAGTCGCCATCATCCCGTCGCCGAGATACTTGTCGAGCGTGCCGCCGTGGCGGAAGACCTCGGCCTCCATCCGGGCATGAAAGCCGCGCAGGGTGGCGATGACTTGCTGCGGGTCGTGGCTGGCGGCGTAGGTGGTGAAGCCGACGATGTCGACAAACAGGACCGCCACGTCATGGGTGCGGGTCTGCTTCAAAGGTTCGTCGTTCTGCGACAGCTGCTCGACCACGTTGGGCGAGAAGTAGCGCGACAGGTTCTCGCGCTCGCGCTCCAGCTGGGCGTTGTTCAGCAGCAGGCGGCTGAAGCGGCGGACGGTCATGGCAAGGATAACGCTGACGATCAGGAAAACCACGACCTCCTGTATGCGCAGGTCGAGCAGGATGGAATTGGGGTCGAGCATCCGCGCCAGGTAGGGCCTGTCGCCGACCGCCGCCGCCACGGCATCGGAGAGACCGGGGATCCGGTGCCCGAACAGCCAGAGCGACCCCGCCACCAGCCCCCAGATCGCCGCGGTCCAGACCCCGAAGGAGATGATGGTGCGCCACGAATAGGCGAGCGTCGCCGCGGCGAGCAGGACGTAGAAATAGTCGAAGCCGCCAAAGCGGTGGACCACGGCCGAAGGCCAGTCCTCGGGCGCGAACGGGTTCGGCACCGCGATGATGAAGGTCATCAGGGCGATGTCGAGCATCAACACGAGAAGCTCGCGGCGCGACCGTCCGACCTCGCCCACGCGCGATTGCAGCCAGCCGACGCCGGCCATCGCCAGCAGCAGTGCCTCGTAATACAGCACGTCCCAGCGCGGGTTCAGGATTGGCAGCATCACCGCAACCACCGCCAGCGCGATCCACCGCGCGCTTACCGCCAGCGCGAGACCTTCGCGCTTGTGGCGTTCCAGCAAAGCCTCGGTGTGGCGATTCAGGGTAGCCGTGTCGATGATCGGCGGATCGGACTGATCCAGCCGCCTGAAGAGGTTGGGAAACCGCGCCATGCCGCGCCTCGCTGTCGCTTCGCGATGTCTAGATAGGGATTGGTCCCGCGCTTTGCACGAAAAATGCCCCGCCAAAAGGCGGGGCAAGGTGAGTGCCACATGTCAGGCCACGGGCACCGGCGGTAAAACGTTGGGGTGTCAGTCCATTTCCGAGCGGATCTGCTGGCGCAGCACGTCGATGGGGACGTTCATCCCGTCCTTGCGGAAACTCCAGTAGGTCCAGCCGTTGCAGGAGGGTGCGCCTTCCAGATGGGCGCCGACCTGGTGGATCGAGCCGCGCACGTCGAGGCCCACCAGCGTGCCGTCGGCGCGCACCTTGGCGACCTGGCCGCGCGGGGAATAGAGCGCCTCGCCCGGGCGCAGCAGGCCACGCTCAACCAGCTGGCCGAAGGGCACGCGGGGTTCGGCCCGCTTGCTGGCGGTGACGGTCAGCGCCTCGCGGTCGAACTTGCGCACGCGGGCCAGGCGGGCGGTGGCGGCCTCGCGGTAGGCGGCCTCGCGCTCGATCCCGATGTAGTCGCGGCCGAGCATCTTGGCGACCGCGCCGGTGGTGCC
>JAGRMS010000033.1:11070-11335 GCA_020441135.1 Pseudooceanicola sp. | reverse complement strand
GGGTCGAGCACCACGTCGCCGGGGTTGGTCGTGCCGACCAGCACGCGGTGCAGCAGCGCCTCCGGCTTCTGCGTCGGGTGGGCCTTGTCACCGGCGGCGTCCTTCAGACGTTCGTGCCCGGTGCAAAGCGGGATCACCCAGTCCGACCGCATCTGGATGCCTTCGTTCAGCGCCTTCAGCGCCTCGTAGTTGAAGGTATACTTCGCACCTTCGCCTTTCGAGGCCCAGATCAGCGTCTCGTGCGCGTTGGTGAAGCGCTTGCCGC
>JAGRMS010000033.1:0-11051 GCA_020441135.1 Pseudooceanicola sp. | reverse complement strand
ACTTGCGCCAGACCACGTCGTTCAGCAGCCAGTAGCCCGCATCCTGCATCGCCGCGCCGACGCGGAAGACGTTGTGATACGAGCCGATGACCCAGATCGCCCCGTTCGGCTTCAGCAGGCGGCGCGCGGCCTTGAGCCAGGCGCGGGTGAAGGCGTCGTATTCGGCGAAGGACGAGAACTGGTCCCAGTGATCGTCCACCGCGTCGACATGGCTGTTGTCGGGGCGGTGCAGGTCGCCCTTGAGCTGGAGGTTGTAGGGCGGATCGGCAAAGATCAGGTCCACCGAGCCTTCCGGCAGGGCGTTCATCACCTCGACGCAGTCGCCGTCAAGGATCGTGTTCAGGGGGAGCGCCACGGCGCCCTTGTCTTTGGTCTTCGTCATCGTCTGCCTCTGTCCCGGGCGCATTTTCGCGCTCTCTTGGTTGCGGGCAGGATGAGTCAGGAGCGATTCCCGGTCAAATTCTTTTTTGAATCAGTCAGTTATGGTTTTTTCTTGATACAAGATGTTGTGGACGGGGGCGAAAGAGCGCCGATGATGTGGGGTCACGCCCAGACGCTGCAGTGCAGATGTGTGACATTTTGTTGGATAGCCTGCGTTGCTCTCCCAGCCGTAGCCGGGGTGCTGTTGCGCCAAATCCACCATCAGCGCGTCGCGCACCGTCTTGGCCAGGATCGAGGCCGCGGCGATCGAGACCGAGCGGGCGTCGCCCTTGACCACCGCCTGCGCCTGGAAGGTGAGGCCGCGCGGCAGCAGATTGCCGTCGACCAGCAGGAAGTCGGGCGCGGGATCCAGCAGGGCGACCGCGCGCAGCATGGCGAGGTGGCTGGCGCGCAGGATGTTGTGCGCGTCGATTTCCGCGACCGAGGCATGGGCGATGCCGACCTGCGCGCAGCCACGGATCTCGAGTGCCAGGGCGTCGCGGCGGCGGGCGGACAGTTTCTTCGAATCGTTGAGGCCGACGGGCACGCGCATGAGGTCCAGCACCACCGCAGCCGCTGTCACCGGCCCGGCCAGCGGGCCGCGGCCCACCTCGTCCACCCCCGCGATACGCAGGAAGCCGCGTGCCATCGCGGCGCGTTCAAGGCTGTCGTCGGGGCAAAGAAGATCCATGCCCCCTTGCTGGCGCGAAGCGGGTTACGGCGCAACCCCTTCAGCGCGAGACCGGCGCGGGATCGAGCATCTTCACCGCGATGGCCGGAGCGTTGAAGCGATAGCCGACGATGGCCTGGGGGATCGGATCGCGTTCGTGCGGCACAAGGCTCGGCGCGATCGGCGCCACGCGGGCGGCGAAGAGACTGGCGGGATCGCCCGTGCCCTCCACCAGTTCGGGTGCCGCGGCGCTTGGGGCGGACCGCGACCCGCGCGACAGGGCGGCGACCTGGCCCTGGCGGGGGCCCGGATCGCCCTCTCCCCTGCCGGGACGCGTCGCGCCGATGGCCACCGGGCCGCTGGAAGAAACTGGGTTCATCGTAGCCTCCGTCATGCTGCACCCGCATGGTTTACGGCGGATTCTCTTTCCATTTCGTTGACAGCTTTAAGGGATTTCGACTTGAACAAGAATCGTTTTGCGCTTCCTCTCGCCTGCGGCTCGACCGAAAAAAGTGATGATGCCCTTGCAGGCGCAAGTCGAAATCCCCTTGGCAAAAAGAGAGGGAGGACACGAAGGCCCCCCCTCCCAACCCGACGACGCGAACCGATACGCCGTCTATCCCGTCTCAGAACCGCGCCGTGCGGTAGCCACGCTCGCGCAGGCAGAGCGGTTCGTAGCCGATGTGGTTGCGCCCCGAGCGGTCGCCGCGGAAGCCGTACTGGCAGGCGTAGGGCAGCGACCCGGCGTAGGCGTAGGTCTTGCTCATGCAGGCCGATCCGAAGAGCTGCACCTTGCGGCCGTTGATGCTGAAGGTGTTCAGGCAGCTTTGCGGCAGGTCGAACTTCGACACCTGGGGCGGCAGCGGGCGCGGCCAGGTCGGCTGGCCGTAGATCGGCGGGCGCGAGGGCGTGCCGTAGATCGGGCGGCCGGGCTGCGGATAGACCGGCTGCACCGGGTAGCGGTTGACGACCTTCGGCTTGTCGTTGTCGTCGATGGCCTTGGCGATCAGCGCGAGCGCCGTGAAGCCGAGCAGCGCCTTGGCGATGTCGTTGCTGTCGGCGCGGGCGGGGGCCGAGATGCCGGTGACGGCGACGGCGGCCGAGAGGATCATGGCGATGAACTTGCGGGACATGGGGGCTTCCTTTCCGGGGTTGCGATTGCGTGGTCCGATCCGTCATGACCGGCGATGAGTCGAACCTGGGCCACCCCCCCGGAGTCAGGCAATATCGCCCCCCTGCTATCGGATAACAGCTGCGCAAACGCCTGTTGTCATTGAATATCCGGCGGAGGCGGCGCAGAGTTGCGTCATGATGCACCTCATGCGAAACCTCACCCTTGTCGCTGCAATGGCGCTGGCCCAGCCCGCCTTTGCCGCCGACTGTTACGCCGATTACAAGGCCAAGCAGGGCAACCCGCTGCGCCTGCACTACGGCGTCATGCAATTGCAGGGGCCGTGCCAAAAAGGCCCGGCCCGTGCCGAAGTCTCTGCCCGCCTGGCCGCCCAGGGCTGGACGCTGCTGAACGTGCTTTCGGTCTTCGGACCCGAGGGTCTGAACGAAAGGAGAGGCAATGCCGGAGAGTTCTTTCTCCGCTTCTGAAGCGCGCCGGTCGGGCAACCGGGTGGTGACGCTGGGGATCGCCGGCATTGTCCTCCTGCTGGGGGCCGCCGGGGCGATGCTGCTGCTGGCGCTGCCCGACGCCAATGCCTTTAACGCGCGAGTCGAGGCGCTGTTCGTCGCCAACGACGCGCTGACCGGGCAGGCCGAGATCAAGCTGCTCGAGATCCTCGCGCAGTCGGGCACCGCGTTTTCCGAGACGCTGTCGGGCTACCGGATGATCATCTTCGTGCTGATGCTGTTCGCGACGGCGGCGGTGGTGGCGGCGCTGGTGCTGCTGGTCATGCTGGTGGCGATGAACCGGCGGATGGGCGAGATCGAGCGGCAGGGGATCCAGGTGAACTCGCTGCTTATCAGCCGGGAGGAGAACACGGTTTACCTCAACAACTTCGGGTTCAAGCTGACGGCGGCGGCGATGGAGACGCTGTCGGTGCTGGCCGAGGCGCGGCTGGACGACGACGTGCTGTCGGGGGCCGAGATCGAATCGGTGATCTCTGGACGCGACGCGGCGGATTGCGAGGAGGCGGCGGGCGCGACGCGGATCAAGCGGTTGCGCGATACGCTGGGGAACCAGATGGTGAGCGAGCTTCTGGTGAAGAACATCGCGCGGCGAGGCTATATGCTGGCGATCGACAAGGACGTGATCCGGATGATCTGAAGGGAACTCCTGCGTCTGCGGGCGGTTCTTTGATCAGGAGGATCGGATCATGCCAGCCAAATCCAAGGCCCAGCAGAAAGCCGCCGGGGCGGCGCTGTCCGCCAAGCGGGGCGAGACGAAGAAGAGCGAGCTTCAGGGCGCGTCGAAGGAGATGTACGAGTCGATGTCCGAGAAGGAACTCGAGGCCTTCGCCTCGACCAAGCGCAAGGGGCTGCCGAAGAAGAAGGACTAGGTCAGGCGGCGGAGGGCCTCAACGTCGAGCTGGCCTTTCAGCCCGATGCAGACGACGCCCGCGCGGGCGTCGGCGCCCGCCGGTTCGGCGCTGAACTGGCGGCCGACCGTGTGGATCAGCGCCATGCCCTGCGCGCCCTGCATCCAGCCCTTGGCGCGGACAACCCCGAAGCCGCCTTCGGCAAGGGTGCGGGCCAGGGTCGCGGGGTCGCCCTGCGGGGTGATGACGAGGCTATCGAACAGGGCGTCGGCGTGGTGGAAGTGGCCTTGCGGGACCAGTTGCGGGCCGAGTCCGAGGACAGCCTCGACGGGCACGCGGCCCCGTTCGCAGGGGACGACCGCCGCGCCGGGAGCCTTCGACGCCAGCCAGTCCGCCAGATCGGGGGCAGCGAGGTCGGCCTTGTTCAGCAACACGATGTCGGCCTGGGCCAACTGACGGGCGATGGTGTCGCCGATGTAGGGGTCGTCAAAGGCGCGGCGGACGCTGCCGCCGTCAGCCAGCACCACGATGCCGTCGCAGCGGATGCCGTCGAGCAGCGCGGCGGTTGCCATGATCGCGCCCGGAATGGCCACGCCGGAGCTTTCGATCAGCACGTGGTCGGGCGCCGGGTCCAACGCGCACATCTGCATCAGCGCGGCGGTCAGGTCGCTGCCGAAGGAGCAGCAGACGCAGCCCCCGGCGATGGCGATCAGGTCGTCGCCCTGCGCCTCGATCAGGTCGGCGTCGATCGGCAGGGCGCCGAACTCGTTCACCAGCACCGCCAGCCTGCGCCCCTCGGCGTGGCGCAGCAGGTGGTTGACCAGCGTGGTCTTGCCGGCGCCAAGATAGCCGCCGATGACCGTGACCGGCAGGGTCACAGTTTCGATGCGGGGAATACACGGCCGCCCTGGACCGTGCCCCAGACGGGGACATCCTTGAGGGCCATCTTGTCCACTTTGGTCGGATCTTCCTCCAGCACCGCGAAATCGGCGCGCTTGCCGGTTTCGATGCTGCCGACCTCACCGTCAAGATGCAGCGTATAGGCCGCGCCCATGGTGATCGCCCAGAGCGCGTCGTCCACAGCAATGTGTTCGTGCTCGCCCTGCACCCGGCCCGAGGCGGTGATGCGGTTGACCGCCGCCCAGGCGGTAAACAGCGGCCCAAGCGGCGTGACCGGCGCGTCGGAGTGGATCGCCAGCGGCACGCCTTCGGCCAGCGCGGTGCGGCAGGCGTTCATGCGGGTGGCGCGTTCGGGGCCGACCGTCAGACGGTAATGCTCGTCGCCCCAGTAGAAGTGGTGGTTGGCGAAGAGGTTGACGCACATGCCCAGCGTCCGCATCCGGCGGAATTGCGCGGTGTCGGCCAGCTGGCAGTGTTGCAGGGTAAAGCGGTGGTCGCGGCGGGGGTGTTTCAGCAGGGCGGGACCGAGCGTGTCGAGCGCCAGTTCGGTCGCCTGGTCGCCGTTGGTGTGGGTGTGGACCTGGATGCCGGCCGCGAGAGCGTTTTCGTAGATCTCGGCCATCTGCTCGGGCGCGCAGTACCACAGGCCGTTCGGCGCGCCGTTGTAGTAGCCAGGCCACTTCAGGCGGGCCGAGAAGCCCTGGATCGAGCCATCGGCGACGACCTTGATGCGGCCCAGGCGGCAGCGGTCGGTGGCGAGCGCCTTGAGGCGGACGACCTCGGCAACCAGCTCTTTCGGGGGCAGGCCGAGGAAGAAGCGCAGCGGCACGACGCGCGCCGGGTAGCTGTCCTCGCCGGTGACGCGCAGCATCATCTCGACCGTTTCCGGCTCCAGCCGCGAGGCGAGGTCGGTGACGGTGGTGACGCCGGTGCGCACGCAGAGCCGGGCGAAGTCGCGCAGGCCCTGTTCGTCGCAGTCCATCATCGAGCGGTCAAAGCCGACATGGGGGCCGACGGGGGTCATCACCTCGGGGCCTTTCAGTTCGCCCGTGGGCAGGCCGTCGCTTCCGAGGGGGATCGCGGGATGGTTGATGCCGGGCTTCATCAGGCCCGCCAGTTCAAGCGCCTTCGTGTTCACGTTCAGGATGTGGCCCGAGGCGTGGATGATGCCGATGGGGCGGGTGGCCGAGACGGAATCGAGTTGGGCGCGGTTGACGCGCTGGTTGTCCATATAGATCGGATCGAGGCCCCAGGCGGACAGGGGCGCGTCGGCGGGCAGTTGCGCTTCGGCCTCGCGCAGGCGGTCCAGCACCGCGTCGATGGTCTTGAGCCCCGACCAGGTCTTGCCCGCCGGGTCCATCCGGTCGAACCACCCGAGGTAGGTGTTGCGCCAGAGCGACCCTTCGGAGGTATGGGCGTGGCCTTCGACGAACCCCGGCATCAGCACCTTGTCGGCGAATCGGTCGTCGAGCGTGTAATCGCCCCAGCCCGCCAGTTCTTCCAGCGTTCCGGCCCCCAATATGCGCCCCTCGCGCACCGCGACATGGGTGGCGCGCGGGCGCGCGGGGTTCATGGTGAGGATGGATCGGGCGGGATAGACGGTGATTCCGGACAAGGGCGGTCTCCTGCAAAGTGTCGGGTTCAGCCTAGGACGCTTCCCATGCGGGGAAAAATGGTTTTATCTGTCGATCAACCGCGATTTTCTGGTGGATCGGAGGCGCCGGTGAACTTCACGCTGAAACAATTGCGCTATGCCGAGGCCGCCGGACGGCTGGGCTCCATCGCCCGGGCGGCCGAGGAGATGGCAATCTCGCAGTCCTCGATCACCGCCGCCATCGACGCGCTGGAGCAGTCGCTGGACTACGACCTGTTCGTCCGCACGCCCGCGCGGGGCATCCAGGCGACCCCGGCGGGGATGGAGGCGTTGCAGATGATCCGCACCTTCCTGAACAACGCCCGGCATTTCGAATCGGATTTGCAGGCGGTGGGCGGGGATGAGACCGGCGTGGTGCGCATCGGCTGCTACGGGACCGCGGCCCCGGCGTTCCTGCCGCCCATCCTGAAGGCCATGAAGGAGCGGCGGCCGACGACGACGGTCGACGTGCTCGAAGGCGACATGGCCTCGGTCATCGGATACCTGCGCGACGGCAAGTCGGACCTGTCGTTCACCTACGAGATCGGCCTCGATTCGGGCCATTCCTTCGAACGGCTGTTTTCCGCCCCGCCCTACGCCCTGCTTCCCGCCGACGATCCGCTGTGCGCCTTGCCGGGGGTCAGCTATGCCCAATTGTCGCGCCGCCCGATGGTGATGCTGGACCTGGCCTATTCGCGGGAGTACTTCAACACGCTGTTCGCGCGGCGCGGGCTGACGCCGAATGTGACCCACGCGACGCAATCGGCGGATTTCGCCCGGGCGCTGGTGGCGGGCGGGTTCGGTTTCACCATCCTGAACATCCTGCCGCCCGGTTCGGAAGGGCATCGCAGCTACAAGGCGCTGCCGATCCTGGACGAGACCGAAGCGCCGGTCTTCGGCATCGCCACCCTCCGCCAGACGCGGCAGCCGCGCGCCGTGCGCGGGTTCATCCGCACCTGCATCGAGTTGCGCGATGCCGGGGCCTTCGATGCGTTGACGGTTTCGGTTCCCGGATCGTCTTCCGCCAAAAAAAACAACAATAGTCCGCAATAAATCTGTTTTGTGGGGGAAATGGGCTGGTCTACGCTCGAGTCGGACAAAACAAATCATAAACGACCAACAGAGAGGAACACGTCTCGTGAGACATATGTTCAAGCATTTCATGGCCGCTACCGCCGCCGCCGCCCTGCTCGCGACCAGCGCGATGGCGGAGGAACCCAAGCGTGGCGGCACGCTGGTGACGGTAATCAACTCAACCCCGCGGGTGCTGAACCCGGCGGTGCAGTCGGGGGTGGCAACGGGCTTTCCGGGGGCGCAGCTGTTCGCCTCGCCCCTGCGCTACGACGATAGCTGGACGCCGCAGCCCTATCTGGCCAAAAGCTGGGAGGTCAGCGAGGACGGTCTGAAGGTCACGCTGCATCTGGTTGAAAACGCAACCTTCCACGACGGTCAGCCGATCACTTCGGAAGATGTGGCTTTCTCTGTGGATATCATCAAGGAATTCCATCCTTTCAAGTCGATGTTCGCCCCGGTTACGTCTGTGGATACACCGGACGCGCATACTGCGGTGATCAACCTGAGCAAACCGCACCCGGCGCTGATGCTGGCGATGTCGGGGCAGCTGATGTCGATCATTCCCAAGCACATCTACGGCGACGGGCAGGATCCGAAGAACCATCCGCGCAACAACGTCGATGTCGTCGGTTCGGGCCCGTTCAAGCTGGTGGAATTCAAGAACGGCGAGCACATCATTCTCGAGCGGTATGACGGTTTCTTCATGGAAGGGCGTCCCTACCTTGACAAGATCGTGATGCGGATCATGCCCGACAGTTCCGCCCGCGCCATCGCGCTGGAGAATGGCGAGCTGATGCTGGCGGCCTTCGAGGCAGAGCCGACCCTGATCAACCGGCTGTCCAAGGTGAAGGGTCTGAACGTCACCAAGGAAGGCTATGGCGGGGTCGGGCCGATCGACTGGCTGGCGATGAACACCACCAAGGGCCCGCTGAAGGAAAAGAAGGTCCGGCAGGCGATCGCCTATGCCATCGACAAGGACTTCATCCTGAAAGCGCTGCTGCGCGGCACCGCGACCGAGGCCAAGACCGGCATCCACCCCGACAGCCCGCTCTATGACAACGACGTCAACAACTATCCGCTGGACCTCGACAAGGCGAACGCGCTGCTGGACGAGGCCGGTTTCCCGATGAAGGACGGCAAGCGGTTCGACATCACCATGCAGCTGGCGCCCTTCCCGGGCTACAAGCCGCAGACCGAATACATCAAGCAGGCGCTGTCGAAGGTCGGCATCGAGGTCACGATCCTGTCCTCGCCCGATTTCCCGAGCTGGGCCAAGCTGATGGGGACGCTGGACTACGATATGTCGCTGGACTCGGTCTACAACTGGGGCGACCCGGTGATCGGGGTGAACCGGACCTACCTGTCGTCGAACATCGCCAAGGGCGTGTGGTCGAACACGCAGGGGTATTCCAACCCGCGCGTGGACGAGCTGCTGAACATGGCGGCGAACGAGAACGACGCCGAGAAGCGCAAGGCGCTCTACAAGGAATTCCAGGAGATCGTGACGGAAGACGTTCCGATCTATTTCCTGAACGCCGTGCCGATGCACACGATCTATTCCGACAAGGTGGGCAACCCGCCGATGGGCATCTGGGGCACCAGCTCTCCCATCGACATGACCTACCTGAAAGAGTGATCCCGTCCCCGCGGCGTCCACCGGGCGCCGCGGGGTTTTCCGCCAAGCGACGAAGGAAGCTAGCATTTGGACCAGCTCAAGGCCCTGTCGATCCGGCTGATTCACGCCGCGATCCTGCTTCTGGCGGTGCTGGTGCTGAACTTCTCGATGATGCACATGGCGCCGGGCGACGTGGCCGACACCATCTCGCAAAGCATGGGCGGCGCGGATGAGGCGGTGCTGGAGCGGATCCGGGCCGATTACGGGCTGGATCAGCCGTTCCTCGTGCAGCTGGGGCGCTATGTGGGCCGGGTGCTGCAATTCGATCTTGGCTATTCTTTCTTCTACAACCAGTCCGTGACCTCGCTGATCCTCGACCGGCTGCCCGCAACGCTGCTGTTGGTGCTTTCGGCGCAGATCGTCGCGCTGCTGCTGGGTGTCGTGCTGGGCGTCATCTCGGCCCGGAGGCCGAACGGCATCCTCAGCCACTTCGTCACCTTCTTCGCACTGTTCGGTTATTCCGCCCCGGTGTTCTGGACCGGCATCCTGCTGCTGATCGCGTTTTCGCTGAAGATACCGCTGTTTCCGGTGGCGGGGATGCAGGACGTGACGGTCGAAGGCGGGTTCTTCGCCCATGCGCTGGACATCGCGCGCCACCTGGTGCTGCCGATGCTGACGCTCGCCTCGATCTTCCTCGCCCTCTATTCGCGGCTGGCGCGCGCGACGATGATGGAGGTGCTGGGCAGCGACTATGTGCGCACCGCCAAGGCCAAGGGGCTGCGGCCGCGCGACGTGGTCTACAAGCACGCGCTGAAGAATGCGCTGTCGCCGGTGATCACGCTGGCGGGGCTGCAATTCTCGGCGGTGGTGTCGGGCGCGGTGCTGGTCGAGACGGTGTTTTCCTGGCCTGGCCTTGGCACGCTGGCGTTCCAGTCGATCATCGCACGCGACACGCCGACGATCCTGGGCATCCTGTTCTTCTCGGCGCTGGTGGTCATCGTCGGCAACATCCTGACCGACCTCGCCCTGCGGCTGGTCGATCCGCGCGTCGGAGGTCGGCGATGAGCGACACCCCTGCCCTGCCCGAAATCCCGGTGGAAAAGGCGCGTTCGCCCCTGGCGGAAGCCTGGGAGATGTTCCGCCGCAACCACGCCGCGGTGGCGGCGCTGGTGGTGCTGGTGCTGATCGTGCTGGGTGCGATCTTCGGCCCGCCGCTCTATGGCACCGACCCCTTCGACATGGTCTGGGCGCCCTTCTCGCCCCCCGGCGCGGACGGCTTCCTGCTCGGCACCGATTACCTGGGCCGCGACCTGCTGGCGCTGATCCTGTCGGGCGCGCGGGTGTCGCTGCTGATCGGGCTGGCGGCGGCCTTCGTCTCGGTCTTCATCGGGGTGACGGTGGGGGCGCTGGCGGGCTTTTACCGGGGTTTCGTGGAAGAGGCGCTGATGCGCGTGACCGAGTTCTTCCAGGTCTTGCCGACTCTTCTCTTCTCGATGGTGATCGTGGCGCTGTTCGGGGCCTCCTTGCCGATGATCACCTTTGCCATCGGCGTGGTCAGCTGGACAGCCGTGGCGCGCATCACGCGGGGCGAGTTCCTGCGCATCCGCGAGCTGGAGTATGTGACGGCCAGCCGCGCCTCGGGCGCGTCGAACCTCAAGCTGATGTTCCGGGTGATCCTGCCGAACGCCCTGCCCCCGATCATCGTGCAGTCGGCGCTGATGGTGGGCGGCGCGATCCTGTTCGAGGCGGGGCTCTCCTTCCTTGGCCTGACCGATCCGAACGTGGTCAGCTGGGGGCAGATCATCGGCAGCAACCGCACCTATATCCTTGAATCGCCCTTTACCGTGACCATCCCGGGGCTTGCGATCTTCATCACCGTGCTGGCGATCAGCCTTGTCGGCGACGGGCTGAACGACGCGCTGAACCCGAAGCTGAGGCAACGCTGATGACCGCCCCCCTTCTCAGCGTGCAGAACCTGCGGATCGAGCTGAAGACCCGTGCGGGCGTCGCGCCGGTGATCGACGACCTGTCCTTCGACCTGATGCCGGGCGAGAACATCTCTTTCGTGGGCGAGTCCGGCTGCGGCAAGTCGATGACCGCGCTGGCGATCATGGGGCTGCTGCCCGAGGGGATCGGGCGGATCGCATCGGGCAAGATCGTCCTCGACGGCGAGGATCTGACGACGGCGTCCGAGAGCCGCCTGCGCGACATTCGCGGCAACGACATCGGGATGATCTTTCAGGAGCCGATGAC
>JAGRMS010000346.1 GCA_020441135.1 Pseudooceanicola sp. | reverse complement strand
AGCATCGCCTGGCTGATCTGTTGCAACTCGGCCTGGGCTCCCGATCCGAAAGCGACGATGGAATTGGTGTCGCCGATGTCGATCTCGGCCATGCGGCGGCGGATTTCCTCACCCAGTTGCGGCGGGGCCTTTTCGAGCGGCACGATATCCGCGTTGGGTTCGGCCAAGGCGATAGCCGTCACCTCGGCAACGATATCCTGAGACTGTTGAGCCTTCTCGCGCACGCTGTCAGACATCGGCATTATCCTCGTTTTGAAAAGCGGTTATGGGTCAACGCCGCCCGACGCCTTCGCGTTGCAGACGGTCGCGGAGAACCTCGATTTCCACGTCCAGATCGGTCTTGTCGTCCAGCAGCATCCGGGCCTTCTGGGCGGCGAAGTTCTGTTCCAGGTCATCCAGCAGCGCCTCGTAGTCCGCCTGCGCCTGCGGGTCGGGGGTGCGGGCGTGCAGGTCGGCGAACTTGACGGTCGCGTCGCGGGCGCCGGTCAGGTAGACGGTCAGATACTTGCGCGCCCCGGTCAGGTCGCGCGGGTCTTCCTCGACACTGCGGAACAAGGCGCGGGCGGCGGTCTGGAACTGTTTCACGCGCGCCTCGAGCTTGCGGTCGTTGGCGCGCAGAATGGCGTCAGACATCGCCTTGAGCGTGGCCTCGGCCTCAGCCACGGCGCGGGCGGCGCGGTCCTGCTGGAAGGTGTCGACGCCCTCCATCCCCTTGTCGGTCATCGGGTCGATCCCGAAGGCAGCGATGTGCAATCCGCCGGTGAGCAGGCCGAAAAGCACCGGCGCGACGACACCCGGATCGCCCGCATAGGCGGCAAGCGCGATGCCCAGCCCGGAACAAAGCGCGGCAGCGATCTTGCGCGGCATGGCCGGGCGTCGGGCGAGCTTGCGGCTTTGATACTCCGCCTCGGCCCGCAACCCTTCGCGCAGCAGCCAGGCTCCGAGCATAAGCACGGCTGCACCGGCGAGACCCAGGGTCAGGCCGGAAGCGCCCCCGCCAAAGGAGAATGCTGTGAGGATCACGGGCGGCAGGAACATCAGATTCGCGCGCAGACCAGCCGGTTCGACGCGCGCGCCTTGCCAGTCGTTCAACTCGGGGCCCGAGGCTCCACCGGGGCTATGCTTGCCGCCGAACCGCTGGGCCATCTCAGAGGCCCCCAAGCATTCCGGTGGTCACGCCAAGCATCAGCGCGAACAGCACCACGAAGGCGAGTTTCTGCAAACCGCTGCCGGACATGGCGTTTCCCCGCATTCCCGAACTCATTAACAAAAACTTAGGCGATAGGGACGTGCTTCGCTAGGGGGAAGAACGACCCTTGCGTGCGGGTGGCCGCGGTTTGCCACCTTTGGGGGAACGAGGACGGCTATCCGGGGACGAAGCGCCCGCCTTTGCGCGGAACATGCGGGCAGGTTTTTCGCCGCGCTCCGCCGCCCGTGCGGGCTTGTCGCCACCCCTTGGCCGTTGCGGCCCGCCCCGCTTGGGCTTCGCGGGCGCTTCCAATGGCTCCGTCACGCCTTCGCCCAACTGGTCGCGCAGAACCTTGCGCCGGATTTCCTCGACTTCGCCCGCCTGGAGGTTGCCCAGCTGGAACGGGCCGTAGGACACCCGGATCAGCCGGTTCACCGTGAACCCTAGGTCTTCCATCGCGCGGCGGATCTCGCGGTTCTTGCCTTCGCGCAGGCCGATGGTCAGCCAGGCATTCGCGCCTTGCTGGCGGTCGAGCGTGACGGTCATCGGCTGAAATCGTTCCTCGCCGATGGTCAGGCCTCTGCGCAGCGGCTCGAAACTCTCGTCGGCGGGCTGGCCGTTGATCCGCACGCGATAACGGCGGAGCCAGCCGGTGCTGGGCAGCTCCAGCCGCCGCTTCAGCGCGCCGTCGTTGGTAAGCAGCAGCAGCCCTTCGGAGTTGAGGTCGAGTCGCCCGACGCTCATCACGCGGGGCATTTCCGGCGGCAGGCCGTCGAAGATCGTCGGGCGTCCCTTGTCGTCCTTCGCGGTCGTCACCAGCCCCGGCGGCTTGTGATAGAGCCACAGTCGCGCGGGCTCGGCTGCTGGCAGGGGCTTGCCGTCCACCAGCACCCGGTCCGAAGCGGTCACGTTCAGCGCCGGGCTGTCGATCACCGCGCCGTTCACCTTGATCCGGCCTTCGGCGATCATGCGCTCGGCCTCGCGGCGCGAGGCGACGCCGGCGCGGGCAAGAACCTTGGCGATGCGGTCGCCGGGGGGTGTCGGGGTGCTCATGCGGCGCAGCGTTAGAGGAAACGCCGCGCGAAAGAAAGCGCCACCTTGCGCGAGCGTTGCGCGGCGGTCAGGGTGCGCGCCATGACCTTCACCTCGCACATGGATCAGGCGCTGGACGAGGCCCGCGCGGCAGCGGCGCGGGGCGAGGTGCCGGTGGGCGCGGTAATTGTCGCGCCGGACGGGCGTGTAGTGGCAGCGGCAGGCAACCGGACGCGGGAGTTGAACGACCCGACCGCCCACGCCGAAATCCTGGCGCTGCGCGCCGCCTGCGCCGGGGCGGGGTCCGAGCGTTTGCCGGGCTACACGCTCTGGGTCACGCTGGAACCCTGCGCGATGTGCGCCGCCGCGATGGCCAACGCGCGGATCGCGCGGGTCTGCTATGGGGCGAACGATCCGAAGTCGGGCGGTGTGGCGCATGGGGCGCGCGTGTTTACGCACCCGCAAGCGCATCACGAGCCGGAAGTGGTGGACGGAATCGGGGCAGAGGCTGCCTCGGACCTGCTCAAGGCTTTCTTCGCTGCCCGCCGATAGCGCCGCCGCTCTGGCCGAACCTTCGAGCGCGCTCTATCCTTTGCGGCAATGGAGCGCCCGGATGAGCGAAACCACCGTCCCGCCCAAGGTTCAGACCGCGCCCGAGACCAAGGTGCGGCCCGAACGGCCGCATCTCTACAAGGTCATCCTGCTGAACGACGACTATACCCCCCGCGAATTCGTCGTGACGGTACTGATGGGTATCTTCCGCATGACCGAGGCCGAGGCGCTGGGCGTCATGCTGACCGCCCACCGGCGCGGCGCCTGCGTGGTGGCAGTCTTCACTCGCGAGGTAGCCGAGATGAAGGCACAACAGGGCACCGAAGCGGGCCAGCGGAAGGGTTATCCGCTGGCCTTCACCACCGAGCGCGAGGACTAAAGCTCGATCGCCTCCAGCAGCTTCGGCTCCACCACGGTCACATCGGGCAGGCCATCTGCCAGCACCTGCGCCGACTGTTCGAGGATCGGGAAGGTCTTGTAGTGACCGGGGATCACAGTCTTGAAGTTGAAATACTTCTTTGCCGCCCAGGCTGCCGCCTTCATGTCCATCGTGAATTGCCCACCAGCCGACAGGATGCCGATCTCGGGTTTGTAGTATTCGCCGAACCAGGCCATGTCGGCCATGATGTCAGTGTCGCCGCTGAAATAGACTGTGCGCCCTTCCAGGTGCAGCATGAATCCGCATTCCGACCCGGCGGCTTTCGGACCTTCGGGCGACCCGAATGTCGAGGAATGGCAGGCGTTGACCATGCTGACGCGGATGCCGCCACCGATGTCGACGGTGCCGCCCTTGTTCATGCCCACCGTCTCGATCCCCTGCGTCTCGCCCCACCAGGACATGACGTCGTATTGCCCGACCACCGGCGCACCTAGTTTCTTCGACAGGGCCACCGCGTCGGCGGAATGGTCGAAATGCGCGTGCGTCATCAGGATGGTGCTGGCGCCCGCCACCGCCTCGTCATGGCGATCCTCGGGCAGCGAGGGATTCCCGGTCAACCAGGGGTCGATCAAGATCGTTTTCCCCGCCGTCTCGATGCGAAAGCTGCCGTGGCCCAGCCAAATGATCTTCATGCGTGTCTCCCCTCTGGTTTCGGGGCAGAGACTAGCAGGTGGGGCGGGAAAATCCACGGCACCCTCGCAAGTGCCGACAGTCAATCGTGGCAAAAACGTGGCGGAATCATTTGTAAGGCGATTTCGCTTGCCCTACGCTTGTGAACAAGAGGCGGCGGCACAACCGGATGGTTCCCCCCAACCCTCTGCGGGAAAAGGATTTTCCCTTGCCTTCAAGCCCGGGGAACAGCGGGCGGAAAGCAGATCCGAGGCAGAGGTCAGCACGGGAATCGGACCGGATCGGGCTGGATGGCGGGAAACAATCCGCCTTGGTTCGAAGGATTTTTGCAAGTGCTGTCAACATTCGGCGAGATCGCAACCCGGCTGCGCGGGCAGTTGGACCTGACCGACGAGGAATATGCCGCGCTGATCGGTGCGACGGTGGACGAGGTTACGGAACTGGAAGAGATGCGCGCGCCCATCTCGCGCGAAATGGTCGGTCGGATTTCGCGCGTGCTGGGGCTGCAACCGGGCTCCGGACCCGCGCAGGCGCTGGCAGACGCGGCGGCAGAGTCGAACCGGCGGCGGGGCGAGGCGCGGCGCTACCTGGGTGACGACCGGCTGATGGCCCTGCTGGCCCGCCACGGCGGCGAGCTTTCCGATACCGTCAAGGCGCAGATCAACCGGATCATCGCGGAAGAGATCGCCGGCAAGTCCCGCGCGCCCGACTCTCCTGCCCCTGCCAAGCGCGCCAATCCCCGACTCAGCCCGGCGCGGCTGGCCGAACTCGTGTTGCTCTCGGAAGAGGTGCGCGCGCGCTTCGCGACGCCGGACGAGCGGCTATCGGCGACAACCCTGCTGGAAATGGCGGCGGAACAGGAGGGCGGGTTGCAGGTCGAACTGCTGACCCAGATGCCGCTCTTCGCGCCTGACGCCTGCGCGGTGACTGCAGGGCGGACGCTCTTCGTCGAAACAGGCTTCTGGACCGACTGCGCCAGCGGCGCGCGCAATGTCGGCAACCACATCCTGCTGCATGAGTATGCCCACCACATCCTGCACGGCGATCAACCGGGCGCGCGCGAGGACGGTTTCCTGCCGCCGCACGCGCTGGCGCTGCAAACAATGGGCGACGCACGCGAGGCGGTAGCCGTCGGTAGCTACGACAGCGCCGATTCGCTGGAACTAGAGGCGGACTTCTTCGCCGTTCTGCTGGCCGTTCCCTGGGCAAAGCTCGCAGAGGTAGCGGTCGAGGACTACAAGGCGCGGTATCTCGTGCGCAAGCTGGCGCGCGACTACGGCGCCTTCTGGCCGGTGATGGACCGCCTGGTGCGCTACATGCGGATGGACGTCGCCCGCGACCGCATTCGCGAGGCGCTCTATCGCCAGAACCGGATCGACCATCCTTTCCTGCTGCTGATCTGACACGCCGCGCCCGGCGACAATTCAGCGATTTTATCAAAATTGCGCCTTAGTTTGGGCCGGTTCTTCCTGTCTGTTCGCTCCATTGAAACCGTGGAGCGGCAGGATCGCGCCCCGTGGCCGTCTTGTGTCGGCCGGGGGACCGCGCCGCTTCGGCGACAGGCGGGAAACGGAACATGGAAGCCGATACCGGGACGTTTGCACTGTTTCGCTCGGGCGGATTTGCCGAGCTGGACACCTTCTGGCAGCGCCTGAAGCGGGTCGAGGCGGCGGTGGATGTGCTGGGTACCAACCCGATGCCCTTCGTGCAGGAGGCGGTGGACAGCATCCGCGAGCAGATCGACGCCTTTGAGCCGGCGGTCAGCATCATCGGGCAGGTAAAGGCGGGCAAGAGTACCCTGCTGAACGCGCTGATAGGCGAGACCGACCTGCTGCCCTCGGACGTGAACCCCTGGACCTCGGTCATCACCGCCATCCACCTGAATTCCCGCCGCCGCCCGCCGAAGACGCGTGCTCTGTTCCGCTTCTTCGACGAGATGGAGTGGGACCGGCTGGTGACGACCGGCGGACGCCTCGGCGAAATGGCCGACCGCGCCGGGTTCGCGACCGAGGCAGAGACGGTACGCGCGCAGGTCATGAAGATGCGCAAGACGACCGAAGAGCGGCTGGGCGAGAATTTCAGCAAGCTTCTGGGCACCAGCCACGCCTTCGAGAACATCGACAAGAAGATCATCGATCGCTACATCTGCTACGGCGACCCCGACACCGGGCTGGATGACGGCGTCTATGCCGACATCACCAAGCTGGCCGACCTCTACATCGACATTCCGCGCTATCCCACCGGCCTCTGCCTGCGCGACACGCCCGGCGTCAACGACACCTTCATGATGCGCGAGCAGATCACCCTGAACGCGATCAGCGACAGCCGGGTCTGCGTCGTCGTGCTGTCGGCGCATCAGGCCCTGTCGACGATGGACATGGCCCTGCTGCGGATCATCTGCAACGTCCACGCGCGCGAAGTGGTGATCTTCGTCAACCGCATCGACACGCTGGGTGATCCGGCCTCGGACACCGTCGAGATCAAGGAGAGCATCCGCCGCACCCTGGCTAAGGCGGGCGTGTCCGACAAGATCGATATCCTCGTCGGCTCGGGCTACTGGGCGAACTGCGCCATCGACGACGCCTGCGCCACGATGATGCCCGCCAGCCGCGCCGCGCTGGAGCGCTGGGTGGATGCCCGCCCCGAAGAGCTTGCCGATCCGGCTATGCTGCGTCAGGTGGCTTTCGATGCCTCGGGCGTGGGCGACCTGCATCGCGCCATTTCGACCCGGATCGTCGAGGGGCCGGGACAGATGCTGCTCGACCAACTGGCCGCCGAGACCGAGAACCTGTCGCAGATGATCGACACCGTGAACCGTGTCGCCGCGCGGCGGATGGACCGCGACTATATGGGCGGGCTGGACATGGAGCGCATCGTCGCGCGCCAGACGGCCATCGGGCAGGAGGCGCTGGCGCGTTTCGACGCGGCGGCGGCGGACCGGCGGGTGCAACTGGCGGAACGGCTGGCCCGCGCGCAGGAAAGCTTCGTCGATACCGCCGTGCAGGCGCTGGACGCCCACCTCAAGACCTTCGGCGGCGCCGAAAGCTGGAGCTTCGAGGCCGTCAGCCTGCGGATGATGATGCGCACCGCCTTCCTGTCGGTCTGCGGGCGGCTGCGCAAGGGCGCGGGTCAGGTCATGGCCGAGGCGCTGAAGGACTTCAGTGACCACCTGGAGATGCACTTCGGCATCGAAGGTCACGACGCCGAAATCGAACTGACGCCCCTGCCCACCCCGGCCGCGCCTTCTGCTTTGGCGCGGACGCTCTCGCTCGACCTGCAAACCAGCTGGTGGCGGCGGTTCTGGCGCTTCGGCAACCGCGCCAGCCCGGCACGCCGCTACGAGGCCGCGATCCGCGCCGAAATCGCGCCATTGATCGATGAACTGATGGAAGAGCACTACGACCCCTGCGCCGCCGTCTATCGCGCCGCGCTGGAAAAGTTCCTGGGCGAGGAGGGCCGCTTCATCGACACCATCGTCGGCTGCATCCGCGAGCGGCTGGATTATGTGCAGACCAATGACCGGCGGCAGGAGAAGGTGGCATGACACATCCACGGAAACCTCGCGTCCTGATCGCCGGAGAGTTCAGCGCCGGAAAGACCCGCCTGCTGAACGCCCTGCTTGGCACGCCCGTGCTGCCGTCGCACGTCACCTCGACCTCGCTGCCGCCGATGTGGCTGGTCGAAGGCAACGGCGCGCCGCTGCGGCTCGACATGTCCGGCGACTGGTATGAAACAGGCGACATCGAGACGGTCGAAGTTCTGTCGACCCGCTTCTGCGTGTTGCGAGCCGAGGCCGACATCCTGCGCCATATCGACCTGATCGACACGCCCGGCAATTCCGATCCGAACATCCCGGCGGAATGCTGGGAACGGGTGGTTGGCTTTGCCGACATGGTGATCTGGTGCTCGAACGCCAACCAGGCCTGGCGGCAGACCGAAAAGGCCGTCTGGGACGAGATGCCCGACCACTTGCGCCGCAGCAGCCTGATGGTGCTGACCCACGCCGACCTCATGCCGGACGACACCGCCCGCGACAAGGTGCTGCGCCGCGCCCGGCGCGAGGCGGGCGACTACTTCGCCGGTATCGAGATGGTCTCGCCCATCGACGCACGCGAAGTGGCCGTCTTCGCCGCCCGGCTGACCGACCACGCGCTGGCGATCCCGGCGCTGGAAGGGGACGAGGCCCCGGACTTCGCACCCCGTCTGGTGCTGCCCCCCGCCCCGGCCGCCGGAAGCGTCCGCCGCGCGCGCGGCAAGCGGATCGTGCCGCGCCGCCTTGTGCTTCCCGCGCAGGGTTGACGCCATGCAGATCGCCCGCCAGCAGCGCAAGGAAATCGACGCCCTCCGCGAATGCCTGACGAGCATTGAGGAAACCGTCGGGCGCGGTTCGCGCGAGGTCTTTGCAGGCTACCGGGCAAGGCTCGACGCCTGGGCCGCGCGGGTGGCGGTGATCGGGCAGGTCAAGGCGGGCAAGTCCAGCTTTCTGAATGCGTTCCTAGGGCAAAGCGACCTGCTGCCCTCGGACGTGAACCCCTGGACCTCGGTCATCACCAACGTCCGCGTCAACATTCACGGCGATCCGGCAGGCGGCGCGCGCTTCGACTTCTTCGACGAGGCCGCATGGGACGAGATCGTCGATGGCCGCTCGGACGTGCGGCAACTGACCGAACAGCTGCTGCCGGGCTTCGACACAGGCCTGCTGCGCCAGCAGACCGAGGCGATGAAGGCCCGCGCGCAGGAACGGCTGGGCCGCTACTATCCCAGCCTGCTCGGCAGCCACCACGCCTACGACATCCTGACGCCCGAACTGCTGCAACGCTATGTCTGCGCGGGCGACGCCGATGGCGAACCGGGACGCTATGCTGCCATCACGCGCGAGGCGAACCTCTACCTGCGCCGCCCGGATTTCGCGGTGCCGACCATCGTCACCGACACGCCCGGCGTGAACGATCCCTTTCTGGTGCGCGACGAATTCACCTGCCGCAGCCTTGACGCCTCGGACGTCTTCATCGTTGTCCTGTCGGCGCATCAGGCCCTGACCGAGGTGGACATCGCCCTGATGCGCATCCTCGCGCGGCAGAAGGACAAGGACGTCATCGTCTTCGTCAACCGGATCGACGAGTTGGACGATTACGACACCGATGTGCCCCGCGTGCTGGGCGACGTGACCCGCCGCCTGCGCGCGGCCATCCCCGAGGTGGAGTTCACCATCCTCGCCGGCAGCGCCTGGTTCGCGGATCTCGCCCTGCGCGACGACGACGAAGCCGCGCTGATGCGCGAGGCGCTGGACGACGCGGCGCTGCACGCCTACCTGCGCGACACGTTCGGCCATGTCCCGGCAGACGAGCGCGACCGCTTCCGGCTGGCCTCGGGGCTGGACGAGGTGAAGCAGAACCTGTCGATGGTGATCGACCACGGCATCGGCAGCCAGCAGGTCGCCCGGCTTCTGGCCGACGTCCGGGCCGAGATCGCGGGCGTGATCGCCGCCACCCGGCGCGAACGCGATTCGGTCCAGGTGCAGGTGCAACGGATCAGCGGCGACAATGCCGGTGCCGGGGTTGCCGCGTTGGAGGCAGAGCTGGCGCAGCTGCAGGCCGCGCGGCTCAGGCTGGAGAGCACCTGCGACGCGGCGGATCACGACATCGGCGCCTTGCTCGGTCAGACCCGCGCCGGGCTGGAAGAAGCCCTGAACGGTGCGATTGCGGCTTTTCTGGCGGACACCCGCTGCGACCTGGAAGCGCGTTTGGCCGGTGCGGCGGCGGGACAGGTGCCAACACGGCTCGACCTCGATCTCGCCCCGTTGCGCGAACGGCTGGAGAGTACAATCGCCGAACGTTTCGCCGACGGGCGCGACACCCTCGACCGGATGCTCGGCAACTGGCTGGACGAATGCCAGTCGCTGATCGCCCCGCTCTTCGCGGGCGACGCCCCTGCGGTGACGCTGGACGCCCTGCCCCAGGCCGCATTTGCCTCGACCCTGACCCTCGTCCGGCAGCGGCTGGAGCTTGGCGTCGTCAACGCCCGCACCTGGGCCTTCTGGCGGCAGCGGCGGATCGACCTTGACCGCACGCTGGACGCGCTGCGCCAGATCGCCGCCGCCGAACTGCGCCCGGCCATGCTGAAGCTGATGACCGCCTTCGACGCCGCCCTCAGCGAACGCGCGCAGGCGGGACAGGACCGGCTTCAAGTTCTGCAACGGATGATGGACACCGCCAGCGACGAACGCTCGGAACGCCTGCGATCCGACCGCGCCCGGATCGAACAGCTGGGCCGCGACCCCGAGGCGCTGCGGCGCATGGTCCACCGGCTGCAAGGGCAGATGGAGGTGCTGGAGCGGCGCATCCAGTATCTGGCGATCAACGACAGCCACCTTGGCAAGACAACACTCGCGCGGGCTGCGTGACGGAGACTTGAGATGAACGCACTGACCCTAAACAGGGCGCCCACCCCCGCCGCACCCGCCGCCGCCCGCCCCGTGCGCGTGGTGATCTGTGGCGAGCGCAACGCGGGCAAGTCCACGGTGCTGAACCTGCTGGCGCGGCAAATGGTGGTGCCAGCCTTTGGGGAGACCGGGCCCCACCCCGTGCTGCATCTGCGCCACGGCACCCCGCATGTCGTTGTCACGGGTGATAACGGCACGGTCGCGCTCTATGACAGGCTGGCGGCCTGCGACAACCTTGACCGCGCCCGCAGCTGCGAGGTTGTATTGAACGCTCCCGCGCTCGATGGGCTGGAGCTGATCGAACTGCCATTGCCCGAGGGCGGCCCGGTTCCTGCTGAGGCGCGCGACATCCTTGCCGGGGCCGATCTGCTGGTCTGGACCACCATCGCCAGCCAGGCTTGGCGCTTTACCGAACGCGCGATGGTTGCACAGCTGCCGCGCACCCTGCACCAGCGCGCCACACTGGTTGTCACCCGTGCGGACAAGATCCGCACCCCGCAAGACCAGCGCCGAATCCATCGCCGGTTGGTGTCCGAAACCTCGGACTATTTCGACCACATCGCATTTCTCGCCGCTCCCGGGCGGATGGTCCGCGAAGCCGGGCAGTCGGACGACGCCTTTGAAGTCGTCGGCGGTGAGGCTCTAATCCAGGCGATCCGGCAGTTTGCCTCCGAACTCTCGCCCTCGCCCGCCTCGGTCCATGTGCTCTATGCCGCGCCCGAGTCCGAAGCCGAAACCACATTCGAAGGCCCGCACGCGGACACCCTGACGGAACTCCGCGACATGGCGGCGGGTATGAACGGGTTGCTTTCGGCGACGATCTGCGACGCCGGGAATGGTTCGGTCATTCACACTCTGTTTGGCCGACAGGCACCCGCGACAGCACACGCCCCCGCGCCCGGCGACACCATCACGATGATCGAGTTGGACTCCGATGGCCGCTTCCTGACGCTCTGCCGCCTGGACGGCGGCGCGCACCAGCTCAAGCTGACCTGCCGTTCGGGCCGCGTCAGCCCCAGCCTTGCGCGCAACGCCGCACTGCGGATGGCGCATCTGTGGGATCAGCGGGCCGGTTAGGCCCGCAGACGCTCAGCGCGCCGCGCGCAGGACTCCCGCGCGGGCGGCGTCCACGAACCCTTCAATGATCAGGTCCGCCGCCGCGATGTCATAGGCCTGCGTCCAGTTCCGGCTCGCCTCGGCATCGACGAACCCAAGGAAATCGAGCATCGCGGTATCGTCCAGCAGCTCGTCCGGCAGGTCTTCGTTCTTGATCCGGTCGACTGCGTCGCCGGTCCGGGTCAGCACCGCGACCAGCCGACCGGTATCCCCGCGTCCGACACGCTGGGCGAACCAGCTTTCGCCCTGCCGCCAGCGGAAGCCATGGGTCGAATCGGCGCGCAGCTCGCTCAGCAGGGTGCCGATGGCCTGGCGCTGCTCGGTATTCAGGACTTCATCGTTCATGCCTGTGTCCTCGTTCGCTTCAGCCCATCAATTCCGGGCGGCTCGGGGGTCTTTCCGGGCGGCGCGGCATCGCGCCAATTTGCAAGAAAATTTCCTTAGTGGACGAGGTATGCCCCAGGAACCTGTCCAAACTTGGGCGCAAGTTGGCTGACAAGGGATTGTCTTTGCGGCGACGGGGGAAACGCGCCGAAGCGGGAACAATCGCCCAACCCGTTGCCGAGGGTCGATTGCATTGTTAATCAGTTGCCATGGGGGCAGGAGGAGCCGACAGGGTGCAGTCACGATATCTCGTGGTGGTCGGCGCGTGCGTGACCCAATTCACCATCATCGGCCTGCTGTTCACCTTCGGGCTTTTCTTCAAGATCTTCGAGGCCGAGTTCGGCTGGTCGCGGACGCTGTTCTCGGCCTGCTCGTCGCTCGCCTTCTTCATGATGGGCCTGCTGGCGATCGTCGGCGGACGGCTGACCGACCGGTTCGGCCCGCGCCTTGTCCTGTCGGTGACGGGGCTGGCCTATGGCCTTGGCTATGCGCTGATGTCGCAGGTCAGCGCGCCCTGGCAGATGTTCGCGATCTTTGCCACGCTGATCGGCATGGGCCTTGGCACCCATGACGTGGTGACGCTGTCCACCGTCGCCCGCTGGTTCGGCGCGCGGCGGGGAACGATGACGGCGGTTGTCAAGGTCGGCACCGCTGTCGGCCAGGTGATCCTGCCGATGCTGGTCGCCTTCCTGATTGCCGGGCTGGGCTGGCGCACGGCGGTTGTCGCGGTTGGTGCCGTGGCAGCCTTGTTGCTGTTCGCCGCGGCGCAGACGATGTCCGTGCCGCCGGAACCTGCGCAGGCACCGGGCGCCCCTGCACCCGAGACACCCGTGACCGGAACCCGGCGCACCCTGTTGACACTCTGCGCCATACAGGCCTGTTTCGTGCCCTCGCTGCTGACCGTGCCGCTGCACCTGCCGGTGCATGGCAGCGACCTCGGGCTGTCCGTCACCGGCTCTGCCGGATTGGTCGCGGTGATCGGTGCGTCGAGCATCGCCGGGCGGCTGGCGCTGGGGCGGGCGCTCGATTCCATCGGCGGGCGGAATGCCTATCTGATCTGCCTTGCGGGCATGGTCATGGCGCTTGGCGCCTTCGCCCTGGTGCGCGACCTGACGTTGCTCTGGGGCGTCGTCGCACTCTATGGCTTCTGCCACGGCGCGCTATTCGTCGTCGTCTCGCCCACCGTGGCGGAATACTTCGGGCTGGCAGGACTGGGCGCGCGGTTCGGCAGTATTCTCTTCGCCGGAACGGCGGTCGCCTGGGCCGGACCGATCCTTGCCGGGCGGCTGGTGGATACCACCGGCACCTACACCTATGCCTTCGTGATCCTGATGGCGCTGGCCCTGCTCGCCTTCGTTCTGACGCTGACCCTGCCCCGCCGTCGCCACGACTGATCCCAAAAAGCGCCGCAAGGGGTCAGTATCCCGGCCTTGGGAACAATCGGTTCCCGTGACTGACCGGATCCCGGCATGACCGCGCCAAACGACACCGCGATGGACCGCTTTCTCGACTGGCTGGGGCGGCGGCTGTCGTCCAAGCTGACCCTGCCCAGCCCCGGCTACCGCCCCTACACGCCGTCGGACTTCGAACGGCTCCAGCGCGTGCTGCGCCCGGGCGACGTTCTGCTGGTCGAGGGGAACGAGCGCATTTCGATCGGCATCAAGTATCTGACCCAGTCCACCTGGTCCCATGCCGCGATGTATGTCGGCGACGCGCTGCCGGAACCAAAGGATGGCTCCGAACGGCCCCGGATCGTCGAGGTAAACCTCGGCGAAGGCTGCGTCGCCGCGCCGCTGTCCAAGTATCGTTTCAATAACACCCGCGTCTGTCGTGCGTCCGGCCTGACGGAGGTCGACCGCGCCGAGGTGGTCGATTTCATGATCGGCCACCTCGGCACCCGCTACGACCTGCGCAACATCTTCGATCTGTTACGCTACTTCTTCCCCACCCCGCCGGTGCCGGTGCGCTGGCGACGGCGGCTGCTGCACTTCGGTTCGGGCGATCCGACACGGGCGATCTGTTCTTCGCTGATCGCGCAGGCGTTCCAGTCGATCGGCTATCCGATCCTGCCGAAGATCAGGGTCGAGGGCGAGGCGGGCGACTTCATCCGGCGCGAAGTCTTCCTGATCCGCCATCACTCGCGCTACACCCCGCGCGACTTCGACCTGTCGCCCTATTTCGAGGTGGTCAAGCCGACGCTGGCCAGCGGGTTCGACCATCACGAGGTGATCTGGGATACGTCGGCGGAAGTGGCCCGCTAGCGCAAAGCAAAGCCCCCGCAGCCGGGCTGCGGGGGATATTTCGTCACTCAAGAAATCAGGCGTGCTTGCCCTTGTGCGGCGCCCAGAGGCGCTTGTTGGTCAGATACAGCAGCACCGTGAAGATCCCGAGGAACAGGACGCCCAGGAACCCGGCCTGCTTGCGCGCCATCATCTTCGGCTCGGCGGTCCACATCAGGAAGGCGGCGACGTCCTGCGCCATGTGATGCACGTCGTTGCCGTGGCCATCCGCGAACTCGACCAATCCATCAGACAGCGGCGGCGCCATGCCGATCCAGCCGCCGGGGAAGGCGTGGTTTTCGTAAAGGGTCACGCCGGCCTCGACCTTCTCCTCGCCGGTATAGCCGCTGAGGACCGAGGCGATGTATTCCGGACCGCCGATGCCCTTCACGAACTGGTTGATGCCCGTGCCGTATGGCCCGTGGAACCCGGCCCGCGCCTTGGCCATCAGGCTGAGGTCCGGCGCACCCGCGCCGGTGTTGGCCGGGAACAAGTCGGTCGGCTTGCCGGGGCGGCTTTCGCCCAGCTCGGCGTCGTCGATGCTGAGGTTCGCGGCATAGGCGCGCACCTGATCCTCGGGCAGGCCG
>JAGRMS010000345.1 GCA_020441135.1 Pseudooceanicola sp. | reverse complement strand
ATTCGTCCTTGATCACGTCCAGCAAAAGGCGGTGCAGCCGCTCCAGCAACGACAGCGCCTCGAGATACCCCGTCATGAAGCCCTTGGCCGAGGTCGGGCCAATTTGCAGTTCGATGCTCATCCGTTTCTCCGACGTTCACTGCCCGGGCGGACAATGGCCGGAAAAACCGAATATTCGGTTAAGCGATTTTAGGCTTGTTTCTGAAAGATTTGCGCGATTTCTGCGACCAGACCGGCGTATGGCGCCGGGGCGTCTTCGCGACCCGTTACCCAAGCGTAAAGATCCTGATCGTTCTCGTTCAGCAGCGCATCAAACAGATCCAGCCGCGCGTCGGACAGCGCGTCGAGATGCACATCGGCCCAAGCCGTCAGAATCAGGTCCATCTCGCGGATGCCGCGCCGCATAGCGCGCATCCGCAGCCGCTTGATCCGGTGTTCGCGCGTCTCGCTCAAAGCTGATCCTGCACTTCGAGCAGCTTGTCGAGCCGTGCCTCGAGCTTCTCGGCCCGCGCGGCGGT
Source organism: Pseudooceanicola sp. (assembly GCA_020441135.1). GTDB lineage: Bacteria > Pseudomonadota > Alphaproteobacteria > Rhodobacterales > Rhodobacteraceae > Seohaeicola_A. Next base: position 36,213 of record JAGRMS010000345.1, on the reverse strand, counting down.
GGCCTGCATCGCCACCCGCAGCCCGCGCAGTTCGGCCAGCACCTGCCGGGCCTCCTTGTCCGGGGTCGCGCGGTCCGACGGGGCCGGGATGCCGTCGCCGGTGCCGGTCAGCAGCCAGCTGACCGAAACGTTGAGCATCCCCGCCAGCATCGCCAGCCGGTTGGCGCGCGGGTCGGAACGGTCGTCCTCCCAGGCCATCAGGGTAGTCTTGGCCACGCCAAGACGGCGGGCCAGTTCCGCCTGGCTCATCCCTGACGCATCGCGGGCGCCTGCGATCCGGTCGCCGAAGGTGGCGACGTCCTCGGCGAACCAGTCGCCGGTCTCGTCGGTCATGGTGATCTCCTCGGGGGGGCTGGTTGTCGCTTGAACGTCCATCTGCGCCAACTTATGACAAACGCGCCCAAGATACAAACCGAGGTGTCCCCCGTGCCTTTCCTTTCCGACACGCTTGCCCGCGTCAAACCGTCGCCCACCATCGCCGTGACCACCATGGCGGCCGAGCTGAAGGCGGCCGGGCGCGACATCATCGGTCTTGGCGCCGGAGAGCCTGATTTCGACACGCCGCAGAACATCAAGGATGCGGCGAAGGCGGCGATCGACGCCGGAAAGACCAAGTATACCGCGCCGGATGGCATACCCGAGCTGAAGACGGCGATCTGCGCCAAGTTCAAGCGCGAGAACGAGCTGACCTATCAGCCTAACCAGATCAGCGTCGGGTCGGGGGGCAAGCAGAACCTCTACAACGCGCTGATGGCGACGCTGAATCCGGGCGACGAGGTGATCATCCCGGCGCCATACTGGGTCAGCTATCCCGACATGGTGCTGCTGGCGGGCGGCACGCCGGTGGCCATCGAGGCGTCGCTGGAAAACGCCTTCAAGATCACGCCCGAGCAACTCGAGGCAGCGATCTCGCCGAAGACAAAGTGGTTCATCTTCAACTCGCCGAGCAACCCGACGGGCGCGGGCTATTCGCGCAAGCAGTTGAAGGGGCTGACGGATGTGCTGATGCGTCACCCGCACGTCTGGGTGATGACCGACGATATGTACGAGCACTTGGCTTACGACGATTTCGAGTTCTGCACGCCGGCCGAAGTAGAGCCGGGCCTCTATGACCGGACGCTGACCTGCAACGGCGTGTCAAAGGCCTATGCGATGACCGGCTGGCGGATCGGCTATGCGGCGGGGCCGAAGGTGCTGATCGACGCGATGCGCAAGGTGCAGTCGCAGTCGACCTCGAACCCCTGCTCGGTCAGCCAGTGGGCAGCGGTCGAGGCGCTGAACGGGCCGCAGGACTACCTTGCGCCCAACGCCGAGATCTTCAAGCGGCGGCGCGATCTGGTCGTCGGGATGCTCAACCAGATCGAGGGGATGACCTGCCCGCGCCCCGAAGGCGCGTTCTATGTCTATCCCTCGATCAAGGGACTGATCGGCAAGACCTCGAAAGGCGGCAAGTTGATCGCCAATGACGAGGATTTCGCGACGGCGCTGCTGGAAGAGACCGGCGTGGCGGTGGTGTTCGGGTCGGCCTTTGGCCTGAGCCCCAACTTCCGGATCAGCTATGCGACCTCAGACGAGGCGCTGCGGGAAGCCTGCACGCGCATCCAGGACTTCTGCGCCGGGCTCAAGTAAGTTGCGGATCACCGCCAACCTGCCCAGCCGGGACTTCGGGAAAACCGAGGTCTTCTACGCGCGACTGGGGTTCGAGCGGCAGTTCCGCAACGACGGCTGGATGATCCTGCGACGCGGCGAGGCGGTGGTGGAGTTCTTTCCGCACGCCCGTCTGGTGCCGGGAGACAGCTGGTTTTCGGCCTGCATCCGGGCCGGGGACATCGACGCGCTGCACGATGCGTTCTCGGAAGCCGGACTGCCGACCGACAACCTCTCGATCCCGCGCCTGACCGGGTTCTTTCAACCGACGGGCGCGCCGCGCATGTTCGCGCTGGTGGACGAGGACGGCAGCCTGTGGCGCGTCTTCGAGGACGCCTGAGGATCAGGCGTCTTCCTTGCCGGTCGGCAGGACTTCGGCGAGCGTCTCGAACGATTGACCCGAGGCGATCAGGCAGGTCTGACCGTTCGGCGCGGTCAGGGTGATCGTCCAGCTGCCCGAATCGGAAGAGGCGAAGATTTCCAGCATCGCGCCACGGTCGTCGAGGCCCATGCCCTGACGGCTTTCGCCGTATTTCTGGCCGAGCGTTTCGACCACCGAGGCGCGGGGACCGCAGTTGTTGGCGCTCTGAGCGTGGATCAGCGTGGGGGCAAGGGCAATCGCGGCTGAGAGGGCCAGACCGCGGGACAGGGTATTCCTCATCGTCGTCACCTTTCGCATTCGCTTTCCGGTGAACCCCGTGCTGCACGAAGGGAAGCGTCCGTGCGGGGCGGTGGACCCGGGCGGCGCTGCCGCGTCCTGCGGTCCTCTTCCTTGCTGCAACCGCGAAGGAAAATGGAGCGGTTCCATGAGGCGAATGTGGCACGGGCCGGGTGTGGCGTCAGTGAAGCGGATCACCGATATGGACAGGGGGCGCGAGGCTGGTAGTGTCGCCGCGGTCAAGGGGTTGCGGGGGCGCATGTCGGACGGTCTGCCAGAATATTACTTCCGGGTGCGCGAGAATGGCGCCTTTGTCTTTCGCGTCGACACCGAGAACCGGCAGCGGCGGATTGAGATGGACCAGATCGCCGTTATCAACATGAGGAACGGCGAGGTGAAGCCGCATGGCGACCGGGCGCTGACCGAGGCCGACCGGGCGGAGATCGCGGGCTGGATGGAACGCCGCGCCGAGGTGCTGGCCCGGCGGGACATCGACGATATCCACCGGGCGGTGGATTACCTGAACCTGACGGCGCATTGGGCGCAGACCCGAGCGAGCGATGCGCAGCTGGAAGAGGTCACGGACGCGCTGCTGATGGCGATGCACGACTTGCGCTCGGTGCTGGTGCGGAAGAAGGCGGACCGGCTGACCAAAGGGTGATCGGGGGCATCGCCCCCGTCGCGCGACGCGCGACTCCCACGGGATATTTCAGGCAAATGGAAGCAGGGACTCAGGCGGCCAGGGCGGCGCGGTGGACCGAGCGGCTCCAGAACCGCAGCATGAGGAAGACGCCGGCGCAGGCGAGGCCGAAGACGAGGCCGAGCCAAATGCCGGGGCCGCCGAGGCCGAGGGTGAAGCCGAGCGTGTACGAGGCGGGGATGCCGATCGCCCAGTAGGCGAAGACGGCGACCAGCATCGGCACGGCGGTGTCCTGCACGCCGCGCAAAAGGCCCAGCGCGATGACCTGCGCGCCGTCGACCAGCTGGAACAGGGCGGCGATGGCGAGGAGGGCGACTCCGGTGGCGACGATCTCGGCCCGGGCCGGGTCATCGGCGGCGAGGAATTGCGACAGGATCGGGCCGGGAACCGTCAGGAAAGCGGTGATCGTGGCCACGGCGAAGACCAGCGAAAGCGCGGTGACGGCGCGGGCGCCGCGGGCGAGTTCCTGGCGCTCTCCCCTGCCATAGGCGGCCCCGGCGCGGATGGTGGCGACGTTGGAGAGGCCGAGGTGGACCATGAAGGTGCCGCTGGCCACGGTGATGACGATGCCATGGGCTGCGAGCGGCACGGTGCCGAGCCAGCCCATCATGAAGGCGGAGGCCGAGAACAGGCTGACTTCGGACAGCATGGTCAGCCCGATCGGCAGGCCAAGACGGAAGACGCGGGCGAGCATCTGCGCGTCGCCGCGCCAGAGGCGGCGGAACAGCGCGTGCTGCGGCAGGGCGCGGGCGGCGTAGATCACCACGGCGACCAGGGCGACAGATTGCGAGGCGACAGAGGCAATGGCAGCGCCGCGCAGGCCCAGTTCGGGAGCACCCCAGTGGCCGAAGATCAGCGCGTAGTTGGCAAGCCCGTTGGTCAGCGCGGCGAGCAGGGTTATCCAGAGCACGACCTGGGTGCGTTCAAGCGCGGCGAGGTAGGATTTCAGCACCATCACCAGCAGCGCCGGGATCAGGCCCCAGCCGGCGATGCGCAGGTAGGTGGCAGCGTCGGAGGCGATCTGGTCGGATTGGCCAAGCGCGCGCAGGATCGACTCGGCCCACCACATTGCGGGCATGGCGGCGATGGCGAAGGCGAGCGAAAGCCAGAGGCCCATGCGCGTGGCGCGGCGCAGGCCGGTTTCGTCGCCTGCGGCCGCCTTGGCCGCAACCAGCGGCATGACGGCGAGGGCAAAGCCGGAGCCAAGCATGAAGAAGACGAAGAAGTAGGAGCCCGCCAGCGTCTGGGCGGCGAGCGGTGCAACGCCATACCAGCCAAGCATCACCGTGTCGGTGAGACCAATGGCGAATTGCGCCAGGTGTCCGCCTATGAGTGGCAACCCCAGCGCGAGAATGGTGCGCGTATGGGCGAGATATGACATCGGCGGCATCATGGCGCTGGCGTTAGTCGGTTTGCGATGCCCGTGCAAGAGATGGTGATTTTTTGGGCATTCCGGGTTAGGCTTCCGGGCACGATTTGCATCACCGATCCGTTTCTTATGGAGGAATTGCCCCGATGTCCGCCCTGAACCTGATCGCCAATCCCGTCTTCGGCACGTCTTTCGGACATATGCAACTGGTGTTCGATGCCGATGGTGTCTTTGGCAATGGCGACGAGGTGGAGCTGGAAGTGCAGGCGCCGAACGTCTTCGGGGTCGGCGATTGGGACGTGAAGCCGGTCAGGGCGATGGATATCGGCGCGTCCTTCGCCCGCTACACTCTGGACGTGGCGGATGCGGCGGCGACCTGGGAGTTGCTGACGCGGGTTCGGGATATCTTCGCGGCGGAGCCGGTGGCCTATGAGCTGGGAATTTTCGGGATCGAGGGGCAGAACAGCAACAGCTACATCGTGACGCTGGCCCATGTGGCGGATATCGACATCGCGGCCGGGTTGGACTTCCTCCTGGGGTCGGGCGTCATCGACGACCTACCCGGCGCAGCGCGGAACGTGATGTTCGACCAGATCGACGGGGACGGGTTCGACGTGGCCCCGTTCGCGCTGAGCCTGACCGGGACCGGCGCTGGCGAAGAGATCCGGGGCGGTGCGGGCTGGGATACGGTGCGGGGCGTGGGCGGGGATGATGTCCTCGCGGGCTATGGCGGCAACGACTGGCTGTTCGGCGGGGGGGGCTGGGACGACCTTTATGGAGACGCGGGGCGAGACCGGCTGGTCGGCGGCGCCGGGCGCGACCTCATCCTTGGCGGAGCGGGCCACGACCGGATCACCGGCGGCAAGGGCAATGACACGATGGCCGGCGGCGCGGGCTTCGACACCTTCCGCTTCAACGGGCTTGTCCACGAGGGGCGCGACACCATCCGCGACTTCGATCTGGCGCGGGACGTGATCGAGGTGCGCGGGTTGGCGCTGGAAGATATCACGGTCGGCGGGACGACAGATGCGCTGGTGCGGCTTGGCGGCCTGACCGAGATTACGCTGGACGGCGTCGCGGCGGCGGATCTGAGGGTAGAAGATTTCGTGTTCGTCTGAAACTCAGCGCCGCGCGCTCCAGCTCGCCGAGACGTGGCGGCGGGTATAGAATTCGCCCATCAACCCGATCATCGTCAAGGCGGCCCCGACCCAGAAGGCATAGGGCCAGCTGGAGTAATGCGGGTTGTAGTTGATGAAGACGAAGCCGCGCGATTGGTCGATGACGTGGAACAGAGGGTTCCAGTCGAACATCGACAGCATGAAGCCCGGCAGGGTGTTGGCGAGGAACATCTTGCCCGAGCGATCATGTTGGCGCGCTGGTAGAGTGTCGAGAGGATACCGGAGACCGAGGGAAACCACGGTTTGAACGACAGGAACAGCAGACCGACCGCGCAGCCGGTGAACCAGCTGAGCAGGATCATGCCCATCGCAGGCAAAGGTTCCTCGATATGGATGGGCGTGAAAGCGGTGTGATAGCCGAAGAGGATCACGAACATCGACAACAGTTGCACATAGAGTGAACCGAGCGCGGCGGAGGAAATGCTGATGGCGGTGTTCATCGGGGCATGCTGCATCATCGTGCTGCCGGGGCCGTCCGCGCCGGAAACTGCGCCCACCGCCTTTACATGGACCTGGAACAGAAAGATGCCCGACATGACATACAGCAGGAAATCCCCGCGCACCGCCGAGGAGCGGAGTTGCAGCACGGTGAACATAAAATAGAAGACCAGCACGAAGACGACGGTCTGCAGCATGTTCAGGCCGATGGCGATGAAAGCGTTGTTGTGCTTGGCGCGGATGCTGCGGACGGCGGCGTGAAAGATCAGCTCCAGCGTCGTCAGCGCACTGGAAAAGGCGGAGCGGTTCGCCCTGTGACTATACATGCTGCGCCCCTGTTGCCGGTTGGCCCGGATGGCTTGCCGTTTGCCCGTTTTGCCAGCATAAGGGGCCGAAAATGAATATTCAACAAACCCCCGGAACGAGGGAGCAGTTCGCTTGACGTACGAGACATTGATGCCATTGCTGCGCCGCCTGGCGATCGAAGCCGGTGCGAAGATCATGGAGATCTACGGCTCGGACGATTTCGAGGTGAAGTCCAAGTCGGATGCCAGCCCGGTAACGGAAGCGGATGAGGCGGCGGATGCGCTGATCTCGGCGGGGCTGCGGGCGGCGTTCCCTGAGATGATATTGGTGACGGAAGAACAAGCGGCCTCGCACGCTGCGAAGGGCGATACCTTCCTGATTGTCGATCCGCTGGACGGCACCAAGGAGTTCGTGCAGCGGCGGGGCGACTTTACCGTCAACATCGCCCTGGTGGAAAAGGGCGTGCCGGTGCGCGGGGTGGTCTATGCTCCGGCCAAGGGGCGGATGTTCTACACGCTGGCGGACGGGACGTCGGTGGAGGAAACTGGCGCTTTCGATCCGTCGAGCCCCGGTCCGGTCAAGTCGATCCGGGTGAGCACACCCGACAACGGCGCGCTGATGGTAGTGGCGTCGAAGTCGCACCGGGATCAGGCGACGGACGACTATATCGCGCAATATGCCGTGCGGGACATGACCTCGGCGGGATCGTCGCTGAAGTTCTGCCTGGTGGCGACGGGTGAGGCCGATCTCTACCCGCGCCTTGGGCGCACGATGGAGTGGGACACGGCGGCGGGCCATGCGGTGCTGCTGGGCGCGGGTGGCCGGGTGGTGCGATTCGACGACCTGACGCCGCTGGCCTACGGCAAGGAAGGGTTCGCCAATCCGTTCTTCATCGCCCATGCGCCCGGCGTCGAATTGAAGACGGCGGGTTGATGTCGGTCCTGATCGCCATCCCTGCGCGCTTCCCATCAGTGCGCTATCCCGGCAAGCCGCTCGTTGAACTAACCGGCGCGACTGGGAAGAAGCAGACGCTGATCGAACGCTCGTGGCGCGCCGCCTGCGCGGTGGGCGGCGTGGACCGCGTAGTCGTGGCGACCGACGACACGCGGATACGCGATGCCGCCGAGGGGTTCGGGGCCGAGGTGGTGATGACTTCGCCCGATTGCGCCAACGGAACGGAACGCTGTGCCGAGGCTCATGCCGCGCTTGGCGGCGGCTATGAGATCGTGGTGAACCTGCAGGGCGACGCGCCGCTGACGCCGCACTGGTTCGTCGAGGACCTGGTGGCCGGGCTGCGCGCAGCTCCAGAGGCTGGCATCGCGACGCCCGTGCTGCGCTGCGACGGCGAGACGCTGAACAGTTTCCTCGACGACCGCCGCCACGGGCGGGTCGGCGGGACAACGGCGGTCTTCGGTTCGGACGGCACGGCGCTCTACTTCTCCAAGGAGGTGATCCCCTTCACCTCGAAACGCTATGGCCCGGTGGAGCCTACGCCGGTCTTCCACCATGTCGGCGTTTATGCCTATCGCCCGCACGCGCTGGCCGCCTACCCGTCGTGGCCCGCCGGTCCGCTGGAGCAGCATGAAGGGCTGGAGCAGTTGCGGTTCATGGAGAACGGCGGGAGGGTGCTTTGTGTCGAGGTCGAGGCACGCGGACGGCAGTTCTGGGAACTGAACAACCCCGAAGACGTTCCAAGACTGGAAACAATGATGCGTCAGATGGGTCTTGAGTGAACGCCTTTCCGGGTCGATGCGTTGAAAAACACCTGTCTGCCGCGGAACTCGCCGAATCCCGCCGGAGACCTGTTGCGCGCCAGCTTGTCGCGCTGGAAAAACTTGTCGAATGAGATTATCAAGATACCGGCTGCCATAAATTTACCCTTTCCGGCGGTTAACCAGTACGTTGTTCGAACGCATTGAGGAACAGTATGCGCAAAAAAGTCACCAAAGCCATTTTCCCCGTCGCAGGTCTCGGCACCCGCTTCCTTCCCGCCACCAAATCGGTGCCGAAGGAGATCATGACACTGGTAGACCGGCCGCTGGTCCAATACGCGATCGACGAAGCCCGGGCGGCGGGTATCAAGGAATTCATCTTCGTGACCTCGCGCGGGAAAAGCGCGCTCGAAGACTATTTCGACCACTCTCCGATGCTGGAGCAGGAGCTGCGCAAGAAGGGCAAGAACGATCTGCTGGCGCTTCTGAAGGATACCAACATGGACAGCGGCGCGATTGCCTATATCCGCCAGCACAAGGCGCTGGGCCTTGGCCACGCGGTCTGGTGCGCGCGGCGGCTAATCGCGGATGAGCCCTTTGCCGTCATGCTGCCCGACGACGTGATCGCGGCCGAGACGCCCTGCCTTCAGCAGATGGTCGAGGCCTATGCCGAGACCGGCGGCAACATGGTGGCCGCGATGGAGGTGCCGCCGGAAAAGGCCAGCGCCTATGGCGTTCTGGACGTGGCCGAGGACATGGGCTCCATCGTCTCTGTCAAGGGCATGGTAGAGAAGCCGAAGAAGGAAGAGGCGCCGTCGAACCTCGCCGTGATCGGTCGCTATATCCTTGGGCCATCGGTGCTGAACAACCTCAACAAGATGCGTGCGGGCGCGGGCGGCGAGATCCAGCTGACTGACGCGATTGCCGCCGACATCGGCTCGCCGCAAGGAGTTTACGGTTATCGCTTCCGAGGACAGCGGTTCGACTGCGGATCGAAGGCCGGTTTCCTTCAGGCGACGGTGGCCTTTGCCCTGGCGCGCGACGATCTGCGCGACGACCTGAGCAGTTACCTGCGCGACGTCGTGCATATGTCGAAGGCCGCAGAATAAGGCGGAGCGCCGCGTGAGACTTTACATTCGCGCGGCAAGCCGACTTTCATGAAACCGGGGGCATTGCAGCGCTACCGGCTCCGTCTCAAGCGGCGCCGGTTGCTGTGGCGGTCGTTCCGCAGCCGTCATCATTTGCAGGTGGTGGCCGACCGGACGACGGCGATCCGGCCCGGCGACATCCTGATGGTAATCGTCGTGCGCAACGAAGCGCAGCGGCTGCCCTACATGCTGGACTACTACCGCCGATTGGGTGTGACGCATGTGCTGGCCGTGGACAACGACAGCACGGACGGGTCGGCGGAATTGTTGCGGGACGCAGCCGACGTGTCGCTGTGGCAGACAGGGGCAAGCTATCGCGAGGCACGGTTCGGTCTTGACTGGGCCAGCTGGCTATTGATGCGCTACGGGCATGGTCACTGGTGCCTGATGGCGGATGCGGACGAGTTGCTGGTCTATGCGGGCTGCGACCGCCACGACCTGCGCGACCTGACGGCGCTGCTGGACGCGCGGGGACAGCTGGCGTTCGGGGCGCTGATGTTGGACCTTTATCCGCAGGGGCCGGTGGGCGAGGCGGACGCCGCGCCGGGGGATGATCCGCTGGCCGTGCTCGGCTGGTTCGATCCCGCGCCCTATCGCGTGGTGCGGCAGGAACCGGCGATGAACCTCTGGGTGCAGGGCGGCGTGCGCGAGCGGATGTTCTTCGCCGACGATCCGCGCCGGTCCCCGACTTTGAACAAGCTGCCGCTGGTGCGCTGGAACCGGCGCTGGGCCTATACCAATTCCTCGCACGCGCTGCTGCCGTGGGAGGTGAACATGGATTACACCGGCCCCGGCGGCGCGGAACCTGCGGGCGCGCTCCTGCATACCAAGTTTCTCGCGGATTCCGTCACACGGGCGGTCGAGGACCTTTCGCGCCGCCAGCACTTTCACGATCCCGACCTGCTGGTGCCCTATTACCGTGCGCTGGCGGCGGGTCCGGTGCTGTGGCACGAGGGCTCGGCCCGGCTGGAGGGCTGGGAGAGCCTTGTTGCGCAGGGGCTGATGCCGCCGATCAACTGGTAAACCGAGTCTGTTGCGCCACAAAAACCGGTCAACCCGCGTCTGGACGCGGCAAGACTCTTGTAACCATATGTAAATTCATCGAGTCTTAGGATCGGGAACGGACGCGCTGGCGCGGCTGCGCCGCCGCCGGTCAGAGGAACGGAACGTGAGCCTGTGGGATTCCTACCGCATGAGGATCCGGCGCAAGCACCGGCTGTTTCGTGCTGCCCGCAAGTCATGGGAGTTGAAGGTGTTCCAGGACGCCACCGGGGCGATCCGGGCGGGCGACGTCCTGCTGATCTGCACCATGCGCAACGAACAGGTGCGGCTGCCCTGGTTCCTGAACTACTACCGCGCGCTGGGCGTCGGGCATTTCCTGTTCGTCGACAACGACAGCACGGATGGCACGCTGGAATACCTCTCGCGGCAGCGCGACATCTCGGTCTGGACGACCAGGGCCAGCTACAAGCGGTCGACCTTCGGGGTGGACTGGATGAACTGGCTGGCGCGCAAGTATGCCCACGGCCACTGGACGCTGACGGTCGATCCGGACGAATTCTTCATCTATCCGTTCTGCGACACAAGGCCGATCCCGGCGCTGACGGACTGGCTCGACAACTCGGGCATCCGCAGCTTTTCGGCGATGCTGGTGGATGTCTATCCCAAGGGCCGGATCGACGCGCAACCCTATCAGCCGGGGCAGAACCCGCTAGACATCGCGTCCTGGTTCGACAGCGGCAACTACACGATCAAGCGCAACCCGACCTATGGCAACCTCTGGATACAGGGCGGCCCACGCGCGCGGATGTTCTTTGCCGATGCGCCCGAACAGGCCCCGGCGCTGAACAAGATCCCGCTGGTGAAGTGGGATCGGCATTATACTTACGTCAGTTCCACCCATACGCTGCTGCCACGCGGGCTGAACCAGGTCTATGACGACACCGGGGGCGAAAAGGCATCGGGCGCGCTGCTGCACGCCAAGTTCCTCGACACCTTCACGATCAAGGCGAAGGAAGAGCTGGAGCGCAAGCAGCATTACGCCGGGTCGATGGAATACCGCGCCTATGCCGAGCGGCTGAAGGACAACCCCGACCTCTGGTGCAAGTGGAGCGAGAAATACATCAATTGGCGCCAGTTGGAGATCCTCGGGCTGATGAGCAAGGGGAACTGGGCATGACGACGGTTGGAATCGTCATGCTGGTGCATACCGCGCTGGAGCGCGCCGAGCAGGTGGCGCGGCACTGGACGGCTTCGGGGTGCCCGGTGGTGATCCATGTCGACAAGGCGGTGCGGCGGCGAACTCACCGGGCCTTTGTGCAAGCGCTGTCCGACGATCCGCTGATCCGGTTTTCGACACGGCACCGCTGCGAGTGGGGGACGTGGGGGATCGTCGCCGCCTCGCAATCGGCGTCAGAACTGATGCTGGCGACATTCCGCGAGGTGCGGCATGTCTACCTCGCCTCGGGCTCGTGCCTGCCGCTGCGGCCGGTGCAGGAGCTGATCAACTACCTTGCCGCGCGACCCCAGACGGACTTCATCGAAAGTGCGACAACGGCGGATGTGCCCTGGACGGTGGGCGGCCTCGACTACGAACGCTTTACCTTGCGGTTTCCCTTCAGCTGGAAGCGGCATCGCTGGCTGTTCGACAAGTATGTCGATCTGCAACGCCGGTTCCGGGTACATCGCCAGATGCCGACGGGAATCGTGCCGCACATGGGCAGCCAGTGGTGGTGCCTGACGCGGCAGACGCTGTCGGCGATCCTCGAGGCGCCGAACCGGGCGGTCTACGACCGCTACTTCCGCCGGGTCTGGATCCCGGACGAGTGTTATTACCAGACGCTGATCCGGCTTTATTCGCGCAATGTCGAAAGCCGGTCGCTCACGCTGTCCAAGTTCGACTATCAGGGCAAGCCGCACATCTTCTACGACGACCACCTGCAACTGCTGCGCAGGTCCGACTGCTTTGTCGCCCGCAAGATCTGGCCGCGTGCCGACCGGTTGTATCAGGCGTTCCTAACCGACAGCGCGCACGCGATGAAAAAAACCGAACCCAATCCGGGCAAGATCGACCGCATCTTCACCAAGGCGGTGGAGCGGCGGATCAGGGGGCGGCCCGGGCTCTACATGCAGAGCCGGATGCCGAAGCATGGGTTCGAGAACGGCATCACCTCGGCGCAGTATTCGATGTTCCAGGGCTTTGCCGAGCTGTTCGACGATTTCGACACCTGGCTGGCACGGGCGACCGGCACCCGGGTGCATGGGCATCTCTTCGCTCCGGGGCGGGCGGAGTTCGCGGGCGGACAGACGCTGATAAACGGGGCATTGAGCGACAACGCAAGGGTGCGCGACTATGCGCCCGATAACTTTCTGACCAGCCTGATCTGGAATTCGCGCGGGGAACGGCAGTGCTTTCAGTTCGGCCCCGCCGACAACCAGGAAGTCAACTGGCTGGTGGCGCGGGATCCCAATGCGCAGGTCTCGGTGATATCAGGGGCCTGGTCGGTGCCGCTGTTCCGGTCGAACCGCAATTTCGGCGAGATCCGGAAGGAAGCGGCACGATTGCAAAAGATCGAGAAGGAGCATCTGGACGTGCTGCGGTCCTACTACGCCAAGGCAAGGGTGCGCATCTGGAGCATGGCAGAGTTCGTCGAGGCGCCGATGGAGCCGTTGCAGACCATCGTGGACGAAATCGGGCTGGTGCATCAGCGCCGCCTGACCGAGGCACCGCGCATGGTCGATCTGTCGGGTTTCGGGCAGTTTCTTCAGAACCTCAAGAACCAGGGGATGCATCCCTATCTGATGGGCGACTTCCCGGTCGGCCCGCCTGCCTCGCCGGTCAGCGAGGCGCCGACCAAACCCTATCTGGTGCGCTAGATGACTGAACGTTTCGACTGGTTCGTGGTATTCGCCGAGATGCGCACCGGGTCCAACTTCCTCGAGGCCAACCTGAACGCGCTGGCGGGCGTGGCCTGCATCGGCGAGGCGTTCAATCCGCATTTCATCGGCTATCCGAACAGGGCGGACGCGCTGGGGGTTTCGCGGTTCGAACGGGATACGGACCCGGGCAGGCTGATCGCGGCAATCAAGGCGCAGGACGGGGTGCTGACGGGTTTTCGCTATTTCCACGACCACGACCCACGGGTGCTGGATGCGATCCTCGACGATCCGCGATGCGCCAAGATCGTTCTGACGCGCAATCCGCTGGAAAGCTATGTCAGCTGGAAGATCGCCAAGGCGACGAACCAGTGGAAGCTGACAGACGTGAAGCGCCGGAAGGAGGCGCTGGCGGAGTTCGACGCGGAGGAGTTCTCGGCGCATGTGGCCACCTTGCAGGCGTTCCAGGTGACGCTGCTGAACCGGCTTCAGACCTCGGCGCAGACGGCGTTCTATGTGGCTTACGAGGACTTGCAGGATCTGGGCGTGATGAACGGGCTGGCGGCCTGGCTGGGGGTCGCGGCACGGCTGGAGGGGCTGGACCAGAGCCTGAAGGTGCAGAACCCGGAACCTCTGACGGCCAAGGTGGCGAACCCGGAGGCGATGGAAGCGGCGCTGGCGGGGATCGACACCTTCAACCTGACGCGGACGCCGAATTTCGAGCCCCGGCGCGGGGCGGGGGTGCCAAGCTGGGTCGCGGCGGCGACGACACCGCTGCTTTACATGCCGGTGCGGGGTGGGCCGGAGGAGGAGGTGCTGGCCTGGATGGCGGCGCTGGACGGGGTCGCGGTGGATGACCTGACAACGGGCATGAACCAGAAGCAGCTTCGGCAGTGGAAGCGCAGGCATCCGGGGCATCGCAGTTTCACGGTGCTGCGCCACCCGGCGGCGCGGGCCCATGCGGTGTTCTGCAAGCGGATCGTGGCGACGGGGGCGGGCAGTTTCGCGAAGATCCGCGACCTGCTGAAGCAGCAGTTCAAGCTGCCCCTGCCCGACGATCCGGGCGATGCGTCCTACACGGTGGAGCGGCACCGCGAGGCGTTCGAGGGGTTCCTGGCTTTCGTGAAGGCGAACATTGCGGGGCAGACGGCCCTGCGGGTGGACGCCAACTGGTCGACGCAGGCGCAGAGCCTGGCGAGTTTCGCCGAGTTCATGGTGCCGGACCTGGTGCTGCGCGAGGATGAGCTGGCAGAGCTGCTTCCGGCGCTGGCGCGGCGGCTGTGGGCGTCGGACGTGCCGGAATGGACGGCCAGCGCGCCGGACACGCCACATGCGCTGGCCTCGATCCATGACGAGGGGCTGGAGGCGTTGGTGGCGGAGACCTATTCGCGGGATTACGCGATGTTCGGGTTCGGGGGGTGGAGCGGGTAGGCCCCCCTCCCCTGCCCCTCCCCCCTGCGGGTGGAGGGGAATGTTGCGCTACGACGCGAGCGAGTGACTCGCATGGCGGTGTTTGCCCGAACCCACTGCGGAGGGAAGCGAATGCCGCCTCAGGCCGCCTGGATCGAATGGTCGGTGGTCAGCAACGCGTAGAGCTTGGCCGGTTCGGGATTGGCGCGCAGCTTGGCGCAGAGGGCGGCGTTGCGCAGGGTGCGCGACACCAGCGCCAGTGCCTTGAGGTGATCCACCCCGGCCTCTTCCGGCGCGAAGAGCGCAAAGGCAAGGTCGACCGGCTGGCGGTCCACCGCGCCGAAGTCGAGCGGCTTTTCCAGCAGTACGAAACAGCCGACAACCTGGTCGAGCCCGGGAAGGCGGGCGTGGGGCAAGGCGACACCGTGCCCCACGCCGGTTGGTCCCAGGCTTTCGCGTTCCAGAAGAGCATCGACGATGCTGGCCGGATCGAACCCATAGGCCGACCCGGCGAGGTCGCCGACGTCCTGGAAGAGGCGCTTCTTGCTCGAGGCCGCTTGCAGAACCTTGACCGCCTGCGGCTTCAGGATGCGAGAAAGCTCCATATGGGGAAAGCTCCGGTTTTTGCGGCACCCCCTTCAGGAGGTGCGATTATTCCTGACCGCGCGGGTCGATCCAACCGATGTTGCCGTCCTCACGCCGGTAGACCACATTCAGGCCCTTCTTCGACACGTCGCGGAACACCAGCACCGGCGCGCCGGCCAGTTCCATCTGCATCACCGCCTCGCCCACCGAGAGCGAGGGGATCCTCGTCTCCATCTCGGCGACGATGATCGGTTGCAGGCTTGTCGGCTCCGCGTCGTCCGAGTCGTCTTCAGCGGCGAGGATATAGGCGGATGCGCCCAGATGTTCAACCGGCTCGGACCGGTCGCGGTGGTGGTCCTTGAGGCGTCGCTTATAGCGGCGCAGCTGCTTGTCCATTTTCTCGGCGCAACCCTCGAAGGCTGCGTAAATTTCGGTCGCATGAGACTTGGCGGTCACGTTCAGCCCGGTCGACAGGTGAACGACGGCCTCGCAGACATATTCATGGGCCGAGCGCGAGAACACCACGTTGGCATCGGTCGGACGGCCCGCATACTTGCCGACGATCTCGTCGAGCTGGGTCTGGACATGGGATTGGAGGGATTCGCCGATGTCGATCTGCTTGCCGCTGATTTTGTAACGCATGAGTGCTCCTTCACATTGGCCGACCGACAGGCGCCGCACTTGCGCGGCGCGGGTCTTTCAGTGTCGGCTGGCGGGAAAGGCGACGGCCCGGTGCGAAATGGAAAGCCACCCGAGCGTCTCGGCCTGACAGGAACATGCATCGCACCGTGCAATCGCCATGCCCCGATTGACGCATCAGTCGGCGTCCAAGTCAATGCCATGCGCGGGGGACTGCGCGCGGCATAATCGCCCCGTCTCAGCTAATGCGGAAGTTCTCGCCCAGATAGACGCGGCGTACGTTCTCGTTCTCAACCACTTCCTCGGGGGTGCCGGACATCAGCACCTGCCCGTCATGCAGGATATAGGCGCGGTCCACGATTTCGAGCGTTTCGCGCACGTTGTGATCGGTGATCAACACGCCGATGCCGCGTTTCTTCAGATCGGCGACCAGATGGCGGATGTCGGCGACCGAAATCGGATCGACCCCCGCGAAGGGTTCGTCGAGCAGCAGGTATTTCGGTTCGGCGGCAAGGCAGCGCGCGATCTCGACCCGGCGGCGTTCGCCGCCTGACAGCGCCAGTGCCGGCGCGCGGCGAAGGTGTTCGATCGAGAAATCCGACAGCAGCTCTTCCAGCCGCTCGCGCCGCTTGTGCGGGTCGTCGTGGACCACGTCGAGTACGGCGAGGATGTTGTCCTCGACCGACAGGCCGCGGAAGATCGACATTTCCTGCGGCAGGTAGCCGATGCCGAGCCGGGCACGGCGATACATCGGCAGGGTGGTGACGTTCTGCCCATCCAGCGTGACGGTCCCGGCCTCGGGGAACACCAGCCCGGCGATGGCATAGAAGGACGTCGTCTTGCCCGACCCGTTGGGCCCGAGCAGCGCCACCACTTCGCCCCGGTGCAGCGTCATCGTGACGTCGCGGATCACCATGCGGCGGCGGAAGGACTTGCGCAGATGCTCGATCACAAGCCCTGACGTGCCGTCGGTCACGGTCAGTTCGGGGCGCGCCATCACTCGCTCTTCGGGTTCAGCACGGTCTTGACGCGGCCGGTCATCTGCGCGGTGCCGGCGGTCAGGTTGATCGTCGCCTTTTCCGAGGTCAGCGCGTTGGTGCCTTGGGTCAGCAACACGTTGCCTGTCATCACGACGACGCCGGTGTCGATGCTGTAATCGGCCCGGTCGGCCTCGGCCGCGTCGGGGCCGTTGACCAGCAACACGTCGCCCGTCGCCTCGACCCGCTGGATGCCGCCGCCCTGACCGTTGTAGATTACCAGCACCTGCTGGGCGGTCAGCTTCATCTCGCCCTGGCCGACCAGCACGTTGCCCTTGAACAGCGCCGAGCCGTCGGCCTGGTTGACATCGAGGCTATCGGCGGTGACTTCGACCGGCAGGCTGGTGTCGGCCTTGGTGGCGCCGAAGGCGAGATTTGTCTGGGCGGTGGCGGGCGCGGCAAGCGCCAGGCAGACGGCGAGGGTCCGGATCAGCAGCACGGGGTCAGTCTTTCTTCTGTTGCGGCTGATATATCAGGCGGACGCCCTGTTTGAAAAGCAATTGCACCGGCCCGCCCTCGCTTTTCGCCCCGAACTCCATCTGGCCGGCGTCCAGCGTGCCGAAGGGTCCGTCGCCCGCCACCGGTCCCGGCGCACTACCCGAAACGCCATGCAGGGCGGTGTTCAGCACATCGGTGCGGAAGGTGAACCCGCTGTCGGTGGCAATCACCACGTCGCCGGTGAAGGTGGCCATGTCTTCCTCGACATCCACGCGGGCGGTGGCGGCGTCCAGCGTCATCACCTCGCCTGAGGGACGGATCATCTTCGCCCTGACCTCTTCCGCCACCGCCGGGGCGCCGTTCAGCCCCGGACGCGCATATTTCGCCCGCACCGTGATCTCGTCGCCGTTCGAGGCAGAGCCCGAGAACACCGGCCCGGTGATCTGCTGCGAGCGCATCCGGTCGGCGGCCTCGTTGCCGCTGAAGGGGATGGTCGCGTCGAAGTTCACCCCGCGCGAGATCAGGAACAGCGTGGCGAGGATCGCCAGCGCGGCAAGCGGCAGCAGCACCTTGAAGAAGGCGACCATGCGGGAATAGCGATCCATCCCGCGCGCCATCTCAGCCGATCCCGGCGCGCAGGCAGTCGTGGATGTGCAAGAGGCCCAGCGGGGTACCGTCGCCACCGGGGTCGGCGACGAACAGGCAGGTGATCTTCTTGCGG
This sequence comes from Pseudooceanicola sp., assembly GCA_020441135.1. Lineage (GTDB taxonomy): Bacteria > Pseudomonadota > Alphaproteobacteria > Rhodobacterales > Rhodobacteraceae > Seohaeicola_A. The sequence continues at coordinate 18,351 of JAGRMS010000345.1, read as the reverse complement.
TTCATCAGGGCGACCGCCTCTTCGGCCAATGCGTCTGGGCCGATGGTGGTGGGAGCCGGAGTCATCACTTCTCCCGCCGTATGGTCCAACAGGCCCGCCATCTTGCGCCGCAGGTCGCCGTCCGTGATGATCCCGGCGAGCGTGGCGCCCTCGGTGACGCCGACCACGCCAAAGCTCTTGCGGCTGATTTCCAGCAACGTCTCGCCCATCGGCGTGTCAGCAGCGACCAGCGGCAGGGCATCGCCCGTATGCATCAGGTTGCGCACCTTCGACAGCCGCGCGCCCAGCTTGCCGCCCGGATGGAAGGCGCGGAAATGCTCGGGCGTGAAGGCGCGGTGCTCCATCAGCGCCACGGCCAGCGCATCGCCCAGCGCAAGGGTCATGGTGGTCGAGGAGGTCGGCACGATCCCGGTCCCGCAGGCCTCTGCCGCCTGGGGCAGGACCAGCGCCACGTCGGACTGTTTCAGCAGCGTGGACTCCGCCCGGCTCGCCACGCCGATCAACGGGATGCCGAAACGCCGGGTGTAGGCCACGAGGTCCGCCAGTTCCGGCGTCTCGCCCGAGTTCGACAGGACCAGCACCGCATCACCCTGCGCCATCATGCCAAGATCGCCGTGACTGGCCTCGGCCGGGTGAACGAAATGCGCGGGGGTGCCGGTGCTCGCCAGCGTCGCCGCGATCTTGCGGGCGATGTGCCCCGACTTGCCCATACCCGAAACGATCACCCGGCCATTCGCCGCCAGCAGCACCTCGACCGCGCGATCAAAGGCGTCATCCAGCGCAGATTCCAGCAGCGACAGCGCCGCCGCCTCGGTGCGGATCACCCGGCGACCGGTCTCCTGGAAACCGCTCATGAATGCGCGAAGATGTCGATTTCGGGCCAGCCTTCCAGGTCGAGTTTCGCCCGCGTTGGCAGGAAGTCGAAACAGGCCTGCGCCAGTTCCGTCCGCCCTTCGCGGGCAAGCAGGCGGTCCAGCTCGCGCTTCAACTCGTGCAGGTGCAGCACGTCCGAGGCGGCATAGTCCAGCTGCGCCTCGGTCAGCCTTTCGGCGCCCCAGTCACTTTGCTGCTGCTGCTTGGAGATATCGAGACCCAGCAGCTCCTGCGTCAGGTTCTTCAGCCCGTGGCGGTCGGTGAAGGTGCGCACCAGGCGGCTGGCGATCTTGGTGCAATAGACCGGCGCGGCCAGCGCGCCGAAAGCGTGATACATGGCGGCAATGTCGAAGCGGCCAAAATGGAAGAGTTTCAGGACGTTCGCGTCTTGCAGCATCCGTGCAAGGTTCGGCGCGGCAGTCTGTCCGCGTTCGACCTGGACGATATGCGCATTGCCATCCCCACCCGACATCTGGATCACGCAAAGGCGGTCGCGGTGCGGGTTCAGGCCCATCGTCTCGCAGTCGATGGCGACAGCCGGGCCAAGGTCCAGCCCGTCGGGCAGATCGTTCCGGTAGAGGTGATTCGCCATCGTCGCCATCCTTGCTGCCCTGCGTGCCATCGTGGCTGCCAGATAGGCGCAAAGCGGGACAAACTCAACCGCCACGGCCCTGTGCGGTTTACGGGCGGGAAAGGTCTATCGCTTAGGAACGCCGCGCAGGGTCCGGAAAGCGCCGGGATCACGAGAGGAGTCGATTGAATGAACATCCTGTCCCGTATGCCCATTGCGGTCAAGTTGCCGCTGATCATGGTTGGCCTGACCCTTGCCGCGCTACTTGCGACCGGCATTTTCGCCTATATCGAGGCGCGGGACGAAGCCCGTGAACAGGCCGAGACGCGGCTGAGCGTGCTGAGCCAGGGCAAGTCCGACCTTCTGGCGGCGGTGATGCAGCGGATCGGGGCCGACCTGATGATCCAGGCGGGCAGCCCGACCACCATCAACGCGATACGCGACTTTGGTGCGGCCTTTGCCGCGCTGCCGGAAGCGGCGCGCACGGTCAAGCAGACCTATATCTCGGCCAATCCCGAACCGGCCGGCGAACGCAACCGCTATCCCGGCCCTGCGGGCGGCAATGGATACGACAGGGTACATCGTCTTCACCACAATGCCATCGACCGGCTGCGGACGATCATGGGCTACTACGACGTCTTCCTGATCGATCTGGACGGCAACGTGGTCTATACCGTCTACAAGGAAGCGGATTTCGGCGATAACTTGCGGACAGGACCGCTGAAGGATTCAGGGCTTGGGCGGGTGTTCGCGGCGGCGGTCGACAACAGCGCCGACGACACTTCCGCTTTTGACGATTTCAGCCCCTATGGGCCCAGCGCGGGGGCGGCCTCTTCCTTCATGGCTCGTCCGGTCTTCGACGAGAATGGCGCGCGGATGGGTGTAGTCGCCTTCCAGCTGCCCACGGAAGTGCTGAATACCGCGGTCCAGAATGTCTCTGGGCTGAGCGAGTCGGGGTCGATCTATCTGGTTGGTCCTGATGGCTGGCTGAGGTCGTCCCGGCGTGGGTACGAAGGCAGCGGCGCACTGTCGACCAGGGTGGACAACCCCGCCGTCAGTGCCGCGCTGGCAGGCGGTACCGGACTGACTACCTATGTGGGCCCGCGCGGCGGGGCGCTCATGGCGCACTACGAACCGGTTACGGTTGCAGGGCAGACGTGGGCGCTTGTCGTCGACGAGACGCTCGACGAGCTGATGAAGTCGGCGGAGGGCATTCGGCAGCATTTCATCGTGATGATGGGTGTGACTGGAGTTTTCGCTGTTGTCCTGTCGGTACTGATGGCGCGATCGTTGACCGTCCCCTTCGGACGGATCACCGCGGCGATGCGGGATATTTCCGAGAAGCGCTACCAGATCACCGTACCGGGGACCGCGCGCGGCGATGAGATCGGCGAAATGGCCCGCACGCTCGACGCGTTCCGCAATGCCCTGATCGAGGCCGAGGTCGTGGCACTTGAGGCGGCGTTCCAGAGCGGTGGATTCCAGCACGCCTCTGCGGCGATGCTCATGGTCGACGAAGGTTTCAAGATAAACTACATGAACGATGCCATGGTCGCCGTCTTCGACGAGAGGGCCGAGGATTTCCGGGCGCTGACCGGCGTGCAGAACGCCCGCGACCTGATCGGCGTGAACATGGACCGCTTCCATGCGGTCCCCGAACGTGTGCGCAAGATCGTGTCACGCCCCGAAAACCTGCCGATGCGCGCTGTGATCAAGGTCGGTCGCACCTTCTTCAGCCTGATGATCGCACCGATCCTCAACAAGGAGGGTAAGGTGTCCGGTCTTGTGCTAGAATGGAAGAACGAGACGAAATCGCTACGCGATTCCACCATCATCTCGGCACTGGACGCCAATTCGGTTCGCATCGAGATCACGCAGGGCGGCAAGATTGGCTGGGCCAACAGCTTTGTCTGCAAACGCCTGGGCCGGAAAGTCGAGGAACTTCTCGACCTCGACGCCGATACGATACTTGGGGTGCGCCCAGTCGAGGGCGAGCGTCCGCCGCGGGTTTCGGACATCGCACAGTCACGCGAGACGGTGACGCGGGAAGTGCTCTTGTCTGTCAACGGTCGCCAGATGCGCATCGACGCGAACCTGACTCCGATGAACGACCCGCAAGGCAAGCCCGCCGGTGTCGTGCTGGTTGGCGCCGATGTGACCGAAGAGCGCAATCACCTGGAGGCCGCAAACACCGAACGCGCCCGCAACGAACGGGATCAGGCGTTGGTGGTCGAAGGGCTGCGCCAGGGGCTAACCCGACTGTCGGATGGCGACCTGACGGCCCGGATCACGTCGGAGTTCGCAACGCAATACGAGCAGCTGCGCAGCGACTTCAACGCGGCAACTATCCGGCTGGAAGGTGTGATCGGCCAGATCGTGGAAAGTGCCACGGCAATCCGTACCGACACGGAAAGCATCAGCTCCGCCTCGCAGACCCTTTCCAAGCGCACCGAGTCGCAGGCGGCGACTCTGGAGGAAACGGCTGCCGCTCTCGACCAGCTGACCGGGTCCGTCCGCACCGCCGCCGAAGGCGCCACCAGTGCCGCGGAACTCGTCCGCGAAACCCGCAGGAATGTGGAAACCAGCGGCGGGGTCGTGCACGAGGCTGTCGACGCGATGGGCGAGATCGAGAAATTTTCCAACCAGATCTCAAGTATCAGCGGCGTCATCGACGAGATTGCCTTCCAGACCAATCTCCTCGCGCTCAACGCCGGTGTCGAGGCGGCAAGGGCGGGCGATGCCGGTCGCGGCTTTGCGGTCGTGGCCTCGGAGGTGCGGGCACTGGCGCAACGATCCTCGGATGCGGCGCGCGAAATCAACTCGTTGATCTCTTCCAGCGGAGCCCAGATTAAACGTGGGGTGACACTTGTCAGCAAGGCAGGACAGGTGCTGACGCAGATGCTCGACTCTGTTTCCAGTATCTCGGGCAGTGTCGAGAGCATCGCCCAGAGTGCCTCCGAGCAAAGCCGCGGATTGCAGGAGATAAACTCCGCCGTTAACCAGCTGGACCGCGTCACGCAGCAAAATGCGGCAATGTTCGAACAAACGACAGCTGCCAGCCTGGCCCTGGCAGGAGAGGCGGAAGGTCTGACATTGGCGATGAACCGGTTCAATATCGGCTCGGGCAGCCCGAGCGTCATGGAAACCGAGCGACAACAGGCAGTCGGCGGCAGGTGAGGCCAGCATGGAGCGGTCATCCCCAACCGATGAATGCCGTCGCATGCAGGCTGCCGTAACCCTGTCGGGCCGTCACGGGACAAGCCGTTGGCATCCGCCCGAAAGAACCGCGGCAAGACGGTCGCTGCGAGGCCAAGAAAATCTGGATGTTCCGTCGCAAGGCCGCGTCACCGGAAGGTCCGAACGGTACGCCCCCGTGGCGGCCTGAATCCGGCAATCCCACGCCCGGCGCGCCATTCTTCCGCAACATGCCCTGGGGGACGACCGCCCCGCGCATCCTTGACCAATTCCTGAAAATCTCCTGAACTGATGCCGTCGGTCTCTCCTGAACCTGGTCCGACGATGGAGGGTGACTTGCGCCGGTTCACGCATTTCCTGGCCCTGATTTGTGGAACTCTTCAGGCTATTCCGACTTGGGGGCAGACGCTGGAGATCAGGGGCAATGATCTCGCGCAGACGGGCATACCCGGGGTATTCATCGTCCGGCCGACGGTACCGGATTTCGACGGCAAGCTGTCGGCCGACGATCGGGTTCCCGGATCGGGACTGCTGGCATCGCTTGTTGCCCGCGGGCTGTCTGCAGGGTTTGGTGGACTGGTGTACGAGAACCGGGACAGGGGACATTCAACTCTGCCTTCCTCAATGTTTCCCGGCCTCACAAGACTGACCTACGACGAAGCGCTGAAGCAAAAGGGCCTTGACGTGGGCCTTGCTGCCCGGACCATCACATCGTCCCCGCTCGTCGGAAATGCATCGATGGCGATGACCCACGGGCTGTACTGGCGTAGCCTTCCCCGCCTGGCAATGACGAGCAAGATGGGGCCCGAAATCGCCTATGCGCAATATGCAGCGAACAGTCTCTATATCTATCCCGAACATCGCGATCACGACGACCGGGATCTGTTCCCTGCGAATTGGCCATATTCGGTGACGACGCAGGGCTCTTCAGGATCGGACCAGCCATTCCTGAAGGCGATGCTGATGACGCTCGCCGCCTTTCCGGACAAGACCCGTGCAACGCTTGAAGGAAACGGACAGATCGCATCGACCTTGACCATGATCATGCGGCGCACCATGGCGGGAATAGAAACGGATGCCGACTATATGACCGGCAAGGCGCATCCGAGCGCCTTTGACGGCGACCGGCTCAGACCCGGCAGAATGATCGCGATGGCTGCCGGAATGAGACTGGACAACCTGCCGCCGGTGGCGCGAATCGTCGTCGAGCAAGAGGATTTCCAGCCGGAGGGTGACCTCCTCGGACGAACGGAATTGCTGTTCACCACGCCTGCCGCAATCGGGCGGGTCTGGCGGGATACGGCCTGGCAACACGAGATGGTCGTCAGCGCCGAACCATCTTTTGATACCGCGGGTCGCCCATTGTCATTTCACTGGGCTCTGCTTCGTGGCGACAGCACTTTGGTACAGATCGAACATTTGGACGACAACGGCACACGGGCGCGGCTGACAGTCTCCTGGCATGAAGGCTATCCTGCTCCGTCGGTGAGGAACCAGCCGTCCCGGCTTACATCGCGCGTCGACATCGGCCTCTTTGCAGATAACGGCCAATTGCTCAGTGCCCCCGCTTTCATATCGATCACCTTCCCGGTTCATCAGTTGCGCCGGTACGAAACCACTGACGATGGCGGAATGCGGTTGCATTCGATCGACTACGACGCTGCGGCAAGGTCGTCGGCATTCGACCCGCGCTTGTTCTGGACCGGTCCTTGGCGCGATGAGATGCTGTATGATGCGTCAGGACAACTGACCGGCTGGCTGCGCAATGGAGCCGGGCAAAGCGTGTCCTTCAACGCCAAAGGCGAGCTTTCGGATGGCCGGGCGGTCCGCTATGTGGCGGACACTTCCGAAATGCCAGTCGTTTTCGGCTGGCACACGGACTGATCGCGTCAGTTCAGGTCGAAAGTCCGCGACAGGCTGACGAACAACCCTCTCGATTCACCCCGGCCTAATGTTCGCGATGCCGGGCTGCCGCCCAGCGCCTCATCCCGGATCGTCAGGTTGACGCCGGCTTGCAGGCTCCAGCGCTCGGTCAGATCGCGGTTATAACCCAGCGACAGGTTAGTCCGGGACACCTGGTTGGTGATCGCGGTATCATCGGTCTGGAAATACGAGAGATTGGCGAACAAGCTGGACTGCGTATTCACCTGGAAGCGATACTGTGCTGCGAGAGAGGTTGTGAACACGTCATTATCGTTCGCATCAGTCGTCACCGCGCGGTCCAGGTTGACTGAAATCGTGCTTGACGGAAGTTGCTGCACCCAGCGGATCCCGCCGATCAGTTGCGGTGAATTGCCTTGAACGCTGGATGCTCCGACACTGAAGTCCAGGCTGCCGGTGGGAAGGACATATGCGCGGCGAAGCCGCAGGGTGTCGATCTCGCCATTGCCCGTGCGAGACAGTTGATAGCTTGCGCCGTAGGTTCCGTTGGGCAGCGGCGCGGAATAGTTCAGGCTTCCGGTCACGCCACGAGACCCTGACGGTGCGGCGGCGTTGTTTGTGTCAGCGTCAGAGTAGCCTACCCGGGCGGAGACCTGACCACCGTTGGCCAACATCCGGTCCAGACCGACCTGAACCGATCGGGAATCCTCGACGGAGTTCAGGATCCGGTTTTTCGTCCGGCCAGCCCTCAGGTCCAGGACCAGCGTCGTGAGCGGCGAGAATCGAAAAAGTGTGCTGAGCAAGAGATTGGTCGCGTCGCGGTCTGTCGGAGTCGCCGTCGTTGCATTCACATACTTCAGGCTGCTGCGGTCGGCACGGAAGCGGAACCCAAGGGGAGATGTCAGCCCGGTTTCGAAATCGACAGACGCACGGCTTTCCTGGCGCTCGCCGGTTCCCTGCAACTGGGCAAGGTCGGCCGGCGGGGTGATGACGTTCTCGTCATCGCGGAAATCCCAAAGTGGCCGAGCCGAAGAGATCGCACTCTCGGAATAGGCCGCCTCGAAGACCAGCCGGGAGTTTGCGCCTTCATGCGAATAGTAAAGCGACGCGACAGGATCAACGAAACCGGTGGTGATCCGGCTGCCAACTGGCGTATCGCCGTAGCGCATCGCACCGCCGATCTGGAACTGGAACCGCTGCGTCCTGGTCTCGCTCGACAGGTTCAGCACGACATCCGTGGTGGAGAGAGTCGTACGGCCTTCTTCGGGGTTCGTCACACTACCGGGCACGCCAAGCGACAGGTTGTCTGCGGTGCCGAACGTCTGCTGAAGGCCGAACTGCAGCCGCAGTCCGCCGCCCTCGTCCTGCGCGAACGAGGGTCCGGTCAGATAGACGAACAAAGCCGCGAGCGCGGTCCCTCCTGCCAGCCCCCTGCGTATCAAAGCCTGCCCCGGCCTCCGTAAAGGTTATTCGAACAGCCGCCGCGTCGGCACAACGATCACGTCGCCCGTGGCGAGCTGCGTCGCTCCGATCGAGTTCCTGCCTGCCAATACGTCGTTGTAGTTGAAGTTATAAACCGACTGCTTGCCCGACCGGTCCGTGCGCCGCAGTTGCACGCGTTTGGTGGCGGCGAAGCGGTTGAAGCCGCCAGCCAATGCCAATGCCTGCAACAGCGTCGTGCCGCGCTTGACCTGAACCGCACCGGGCGTGTTGACCTCGCCCAGGAAGTAGATCGACATGAGCGATGCGCCGCCGATTGGCTTGGGCGTACCCAGTTGCGTCAGCGAAACCGTCACGGTCGGTTCGTTCGCAAAGTTGCTGGACAACTTCGAGGCAACGCTCGCGCGCACCTCGTCCACGGTCATCCCGCTGACCGAGACGGTTCCAGCCAGTGGAACCGTGACACGTCCGTCCGGCAAGACCAGCGACTGCCGGTTGATGGAGGAATCCTCCAGTACTTCGATGCTCAGCACATCCCCCGGCTTGATCCGGTAGGTATCCTGCGCCTGAGCGGCGCCGACGCCAACAAGCGCCAGAACCAGCGCGCTGAGGAAAATGGAAACTCGCAGCATAGCAGACTCTCTGTCCTGACCTTATGGGCCCCTGACGCAACAGACTAACGATGTTGGCTTCGCGACCCAAGGGAATAGTCGCACCGGCCGCAAATCCCTCAGTCCCCAGGTTGTCGCCGTGCCACCTGCGCAACACAGTTGGCCGGGAAATGGCAGGATTGTCGCAGATCCGGGCCTTCAGCGCCCCTTCCAGACCGGATCGCGCTTTTCGGCGAAGGCGCGGGCACCTTCCAGCTGATCTTCGGAGGAATACAGGACATCAACGGTTTCCAGCTGACGCCGGGTGATCCGGTTCATGGTGTCCTGGAACTTCGCATCCTCGGCTTCGCGCACGATTTCCTTGATCGCCGCGTAGACGAGTGGCGGGCCGGACGCGAGCAGGCGGGCCAGCTCCAGCGAACGCTCCATCAGTTTCGCCGACGGGACGATCTCGTTCACCAGCCCCCAGCGGTGCGCCTCATTGGCGTCGAACCAGCGCCCGGTAAGCAACAGTTCCATCGCAATATGATAAGGAATGCGCTTGGGCAGCTTGATGCTGGCCGCGTCGGCGACGGTGCCCGAACGGATTTCCGGCAAGGCAAAGGTCGCGTGTTCGGCGGCCAGGATCATGTCGGCGGACAGCGCCAGCTCCAGTCCGCCGCCGCAGGCGATGCCGTTCACTGCGGCGATCACCGGCTTGTTCATGCCGCGCAGCTCCTGCAGGCCGCCAAAGCCGCCGACGCCATAGTCGCCGTCCACCGCATCGCCATCCGCCGCGGCCTTGAGATCCCATCCCGGGCAGAAGAACTTCTCGCCGCCGCCAGTCAGGATTGCGACACGCAAGGAGGGGTCGTCGCGAAAGGCGCGAAAGGTCTTGCCCATGATCCGGCTGGTCGCCAGGTCGATGGCATTGGCCTTGGGGCGGTCGAGGATGACGATCAGGATGGCGTCTTCGCGGCGAGTCTTCACAACGGTCATGGATCGGCCTTTCGGATCAGGGCATCCGCCGCCACGGCGCGGGCAGGCGTGCAGATCAGCGGATTGATTTCGATTTCTGACAGCGTATCGGCATGGGCGCGGACATAATCCTGCACCGCGTCGATGGCGGCAAGGATGGCCCCCATATCCGCCGATGGCTTGCCGCGATAGCCCGCAAGCAGCGGCGCGCAGCGCAGTCGCATCAGCGCTGCGCAGATCGCCGCGCGGGGGGCGGGGACCAGCAGCGAGACGGTGTCGCGCAGGATCTCGGTCAGGACGCCACCCGCGCCCAGCGTCAGCACGAAGCCATGCGCCGGATCGCGGATCACGCCGACCAGCAGTTCGGCCACGCCCCCCGTCACCATCTCCTCGACAAGCCAGGGACCGGGGATGCTGGCCGCGGCGGCGGGCAGGTCGCTGGCGAGAAGGTTCAGCCGGACTGCGTCATGTTCGGACTTATGCGCCAGGGCTGTGCCCTTCAGGACAAGCGGCGCGGCGAGGTCCATGGTGGCCAGCATCGCGGTGTCGCTGACCAGACGAGAGGCTGGCACCTCGACACCGAAGGCTGCGAGCTGCGCCTTCGACTCCGCTTCGCCGATGACTTGGCCCGCCCTGTCGGTTCCGGGCAGCAGCAGCGGTTCCGACGGCAAGGATGGCTCACCCGAGGCCGCCACCGCCGCCGCCACGGCCTCATCCAGGCCCTGCATGGGCACGACGCCACCGGCCATCAACCGGGCGGCGACGTCTTCGGGCATCAGTTCAGGCAGTGTCGCCACCACGGCGAAGGGCGCACCGGTCTGGGCGCGCGCATTCAGCGCGGCCTGTGTCGCGCATTCCCAGTCGGTTGCGTCGGTATGGGGGTAATCGACCACGGAAAAGGTCAGCGCGATGCCCTCGCCGGTCATACCCGCCCAGGCGCGGGTCATCGCCTCGGTATTGCGCCAGATGTAGGTGTGATAGTCGAGCGGGTTCGCCAGCGCCACCATCGGACCCAGCGCGCCGCGCAAGGACTCTTGCTGTGGCGGGGACAGCGGCGGAAAAGTCAGGCGGCCCTGGGCCAGGTCCGCGATCAGGCTCGCCTCGCCCCCGGAACAGCTGATCGAGGCCACCTGGCGCGACGGCAGCCGCCCGACACAATGCAAGAGTTTGAGCGTCTCGAGAAACTCCGGCAGGGTGCGCACCCGGGCGATCCCCAGGCGATCAAGCAAGGCCTGCGCCCCGGCATCGCTCCCCGCCAGCGACGCGGTATGGGACACCGCTGCCGCCTGCGACTGGTCCGATGCCCCGACCTTGATCGCGACCAGCGGGATGTTGCGGGCGGTGGCCTTTGCCGCCAGCGCCTCCCACAGGCGAAGATCGCCAAAGCCCTCGACATGCAGGCCGATGGCGGTGATGCGGTTGTCGTCCAGCAGGGCGGAGGCGATCTCGGCCTGCCGGGTCTGCGCCATGTTTCCGCAGGTCACCATCATCGCGATGGGCAGCGCCCGGCGCTGCATGGTGAGGTTGATCGCGATGTTCGACGATTGCGTCAGGATTGCCACGCCGCGGTCGACGGGCTGCATCCCGTGCTGGTCGGGCCAGATTGCCACCCGGTCGAGCGCGTTGACGAAGCCGTAGCAGTTCGGCCCGAGAATTGGCATCTCGCCCGCTGCCGCCACCAGCCGCGCCTGCAGGTCGGCGCCCTCGGCATCCTCGGCCAGGGCCTCGGTGAAGCCCGAGGCGAAGCAGACCGCACCCCCGGCGCCCAGGGCGTGCAATTGGGTCACGGTGTCGATGGTGGCCCGGCGGTTCACGCCGATGAAGGCGGCGTCGATGGGGTCGCCATAGCCGGCCAGGCTGGTCAGCGCCTTCCGCCCGGCGATCACCTTGCCCTCGGGATGGACGGGAAAGATGTCGCCCGAATAGCCGATCCGCTGCGCCGCCCCGAGGATCGCGGCACACCACGCGCCGCCGCCGATCACGGCGATGGCGCGTGGGTTCAGAAGACGGGACAGGTCGCGCGCCATCTCAATCCCCTGCGCTCGCGGAGGTGTCGGAGCCTCCGGCGGGGATATTTGGAGCAAATGGAAGCGGCAAGGTTTTCTTAATCATAACCCGTCAGACTGCTCCCACGGTACAGGCGGGGACGCCAATGACCGTGCAAGTGGAAGAGAGACATGCTCTTCGGGGGAGGGTCGCTGTGCCCTCCCCATTTCCATTTGCCTCAAATATCCCGGGGGGGCCGCCATTGTTGCGCCATTGGTCCGAGCGACAATGGCGGCGGGGCAGCGCCCCCCGCTTCGGTCGACGCGACGCAGTCGCGGCGAAAGTCCTCATGCTCCCAGCGACCGAAGCAGATCGCGGCTGATGATATGGCGCTGGATCTCGCTGGTGCCGTCCCAGATCCGCTCGACCCTGGCATCCCGCCAGAAGCGTTCGAGCGGATAGTCGTCCATCAACCCCATGCCGCCATGCAGCTGGATCGTCGCGTCCGTCACCCGCGCCAGCATCTCGGAAGCGTAGAGCTTGGCCGAGGCGATTTCCCGGTTCGCGGGCAACCCCTTGTCCAACCGGTCGGCGGCGGCGAGCGTCAGCAGGTCGGCGGCATCGATCTCGGTGATCATGTCGGCGAGCTGGAAGCTGACCCCCTGGAACTTGCCGATCACCTGGCCGAACTGTTCGCGGGTGGCGGCGTAGTCCAGCGCATAGTCGAAGACCCGTCGCGCCCGACCGACGCACATTGCCGCCACCGTGAGCCGCGTTGCGTAGAGCCAGGTGTTCATCACCTCGAACCCGCCATCGACCTCGCCCAGAACCTGCGCGTCCGGCAGGCGGCAGTCGTCGAATTCCAGGATCGAGTTCTGGTAGCCCCGATGGCTGACCGACTTGTAGCCGTTGCGGATCGTGAACCCCGGCGTGCCGCGGTCGACCAGGAAGGCGGTGATGCGCTTCTTCACTCCTTTCGGCGTCACGTCCTCGCCGGTCGCCATGAAGACAATGACGAAATCGGCGTGCTCGGCGCCCGAGATGAAGTGCTTGGTGCCGTTCGCCACCCAGTCGCCACCGTCCCGCCGCGCCGCGCATTTCATGCCGCGCACGTCAGATCCCGCGCCCGGTTCGGTCATTGCCAAGGCGTCCATCCGCTCGCCGCGCACCGCGGGCATTAGGTAGCGCTCCACCTGCTCGCCCTGGCAGGCCATCAGGATGTTCTGCGGTCGCCCGAAAAAGTGGTTCAGCGCCATCGACCCGCGCCCGAGTTCGCGTTCCACCAGCGCAAACTCCAGGTGCGACAGTCCCGCGCCGCCGACGCTTTCGGGGAAATTGCAGGCGTAGAAACCCAGGTCGATGGTCTTCTGCTTGATGCGCGCCGCGATCTCCTCCGGCACTGCCCCGGAGCGTTCCACCAGCGCCTCGTGCGGATATATCTCGTTTTCCACGAACGCGCGGACGGTGGAGACGATCATCTCCTGTTGGTCGGTCAACCCGTATTGCATGATGGTCTCCGCCGCCTCAGGAGGCGTAGTTCGAGCCTTCGTCGTCCAGGATCAGCTTCAGTTCGGACAGATGACGCTCGGCCTGGCCCGGGTAGGCGTCGACCTCCTGCGCGGTCTTTTCCGCGATCTCGTCGGAGAGTCGGCGCAGCGGCTGGCCGGTCTGAAGCGCACGAATATAGGTCTCGGCCGCGCGTTCGAAGAAGAACATGCGGTTGAAGCAGTCGGCGACGCTTTCCCCGATCACCATGATCCCGTGGTTGCCCATGATCATCACCTTCTTCTTCGGGTCGGTGAACTGGGCCGCCACCCGCTCTCCTTCCTCCTCGAAGGCCAGCCCGCCGTAGTGGTCGTCAATGACCTGCCGGTCGTGGAAGATTGCGGTATTCTGGTCGATGGCAGGCAAATAGCTGTCGGCGAGCGATGCCAGCACGGTGGCGTGAATCGAGTGGACGTGCATGGCGCAGCGGGCGAAGGGCACATGCCGGTGGATCGCCGCGTGCAGGAACCAGGCGGTCGGGTCCGGCGCGTCGGGGCCTTCCATCGCCTTCGGGTCGTTGGCGTCCAGTTCCAGCAGGTCCGAAGCGCGGATGCGCGAGAAATGCACCTGGTTGCGGTTCATCAGAAAGCGGGTGCCATCGTCGTTCACCGCCAGGCTGAAATGGTTCGACACCGCCTCGTGCATGTTCAGCCGCGCGGTCCAACGGAAGGCGGCGGCGAGGTCCACCCGTTCCTGCCAGTGGCTCATGTTGGGGCGCAGATTCGTGACGGCCATGTGTCTCTCCCTTGTCAGCGCGGCCAGCCTGCCAATCCCGGCCCCCGAACGCCAACGAAAAATTTGCCGCTTTGCCAGTAGCGTTGCTTATGGCAGGATTATGGACATGCAGGCCCTTCCCCCTCTCGGCTGGCTTCGGACGTTCGAAGCGTCGGCCCGCCACCTCTCCTTCACCGGGGCGGCGCGGGATCTGAACATGACGCAAAGCGCCGTCAGCCAGCAGATCAAGGCGCTGGAGGAGCATATCGGCCAGCCCCTGTTCATCCGCCGCCCGCGCGCGCTGGAGCTGACCGAGGCGGGGATCACCTATCTGCCGGTGGTGCGCGACGCCTTCCGTACGCTGATGCGGGGCACACGGGCCGTCGCCGGGCGGCGGGGCGACACGGTGCAGGTGATGTGCAACCTGACCTTCGCGGTCCACTGGCTGGCCCCGCGCCTCGCCGCCTTCCGCGCGGCGCATCCCGGCGTGATGCTGAACCTGACGACCGAGCTTTGGGAGCCGCGCGAACGCGCCGAGGGGGCGGATATCGAAATCCGCTATGCCCTGCGCCCGCCCGACACCGTGCGGCCGGAACTGCTGAGGGCCGATCACTATTACCCGGTCTGCGCGCCTGGCTATGCGGTGACGCTGGATGACCTGCACATGCAACCGCTTTACGACTGCACCAACCTACTTTGCACCTGGTCCGCCTGGGCCGAGGATCAGGGGCTGCCCTGGCCCGATCCGCCGGTGACATACGCAACCACCTTCACCGTTACGCTGGCGGTGGCGATGGCAGGGGGCGGTCTGGCGCTGGCACATGACACCATCGCGGCGCGGCTGATTGCCGAGGGCCGGCTGGTCGCACCCTTCGCGCACCGGGCCGCGATGCCCGAGGCCTATTACCTGATGCTGTCGCCGCAGGCTGAGCAGTCGGCGGGCGCGCTGGCTTTTGCGAGCTGGTTGCGGGGCGAAATCGCGCCCTGATGCCCGTCAGCGCACGCCTTGCCGGATCATCCACCGGGTTATCTGGACGACGCGCAAACTTGCGATGACCAGCACCAGAACGGAGACAACCAGCGATCCGACCGGCTGCAAGAGAGTCGGCCAGAGCGATGGGTTCGATGACATCCTGTCGACCATTCCGGCGAAATCACCGTGCCGGTAGAGCAGACTTTCGCCCGCATAGAGCACGGTGATCAGCATGCTGTCGCGGAATGTTCCCATCAGCAGGATCCAGCGCTCCGTATCGGCGGAGTTGCCGCCTGTATCGCGCGCACGTCCATAGTAGGTGAAGAAGATCGCCACCGCGCCCGCCGCCAGCAGCAGGGCTGAGATGCCGAGCCAGTACATCGCTCTCTGGAAAACGGGGGACGCCAGCGTATCAAACGTGATCTCCATCATTCCGCCTCAAGCGGTCGGCTCGGCACCCAGGCATAACCGTTGGCGCAGAGAATATAGGCCTCGCGCAGCCCGTGCGGCTTGTCGGTCGGGCCTTGAAGGATGGTGCCGCCCGACGTTGCAGCGTTGGCGGCCGCCGTGTCCGGGTCGCTGTCGTAGAGCCGAATTTCCAGCCCCGCGCCGCGCGGCGGGGACTCGGGCAAGAGGCTCAGCAACGGGTTGGAATGGTATGTCCCGTCCGCGTGGATCTGAAAAACCTGCGCGCCGTAGGTGACGATGGCGAAATCCTTCGTGACCTGGTGGCAGGCCATGCCGAAGACGTTTTCGAGAAAGGCGCATTGGCCCGGCACGTCGCGGACGAGCAGGTTCAGGCCGATGCCTTTCAGCGACTTGCCGAAGTCCGGCGCGCCAACCGTTGCATAGTCCATCCGCCCCTCCGCGTGACGCTTTCATGAAACCGGGCCACCGCCCCTTGCGCCGCCCCCGGCATTCAGCACAATTGCGCCATGAACGCCAAGCCCTTCCCCAGCTGGCCCGACGTGGCCCCCCGCCTGATCGCCGTCGCCGCAGGGCGCGAACCCGCCGACATGGTGATCCGGGGCGGTATCTGGGTCAACGTGCAGACGCGCGAATGCCTGCCGGGATACGACATCGCCATTGCTGAGGGCCGGATCGCTTGCGTGGTGCCGGATGCCGCCTACTGCACCGGGCCAGATACGCAGGTGATCGAGGCGCAGGGCCGCTACATGGTCCCCGGCCTTTGTGATGCACATATGCACATCGAATCCGGCATGCTGACCCCGGCGGAGTTTGCCCGCGCGGTGATCCCGCACGGAACCACCAGCATGTTCACCGACCCGCATGAGATCGCCAATGTGCTGGGGCTGTCAGGCGTGCGCATGATGCATGACGAGGCGCTGCTGCAGGCCGTCAACATCTTCACCCAGATGCCCTCCTGCGCGCCCTCCGCGCCGGGGCTGGAGACGACGGGATACGAGATCACGCCCGAGGACGTGGCCGAGGCGATGACATGGCCCGGCATCATCGGCCTCGGCGAGATGATGAACTTTCCCGGCGTGACCAACGCCGACCCCAAGATGCTGGCCGAAATCGCGGCGACCCAGCGGGCGGGCAAGACGGTGGGCGGCCACTATGCCTCGCCCGACCTCGGACCGGCCTTTGCGGCCTATGTCGCGGGCGGTCCGGCGGACGATCACGAGGGCACCTCTGAAGCCGACGCGATGACCCGCGCGCGGCTGGGGATGCGGGCGATGATGCGGCTGGGCAGCGCCTGGTATGACGTCGAAAGCCAGATCACGGCGGTGACGAAAAAGGGGCTGGACCCGCGCAACTTCATCCTCTGCACCGACGATTGCCACTCGGGCACGCTTGTCAACGAAGGTCACATGAACCGGGTGGTGCGCCACGCCATTGCCTGCGGCTGCGATCCGCTGGTGGCGTTGCAGATGGCGACGATCAACACCGCGACGCACTTCGGGCTGGAGCGTGAAATCGGCTCGATCGCGCCGGGGCGGCGGGCGGATGTGATCCTGACGCCGGACCTCGCGATCCTGCCCATCGACATGGTCATCGCCCGCGGCGTCATCGTCGCCGAGAACGGCCAATGCCTTGCCGACTGCCCGCACTTCTCCTGGCCTGACCAGGCGCGCAACACGGTCCACCTGGGCCACGCTCTGACCGCCCGCGACTTCGAGGTGCAGGCCCCGGCGGGCGCCAACACCGCCCGCGCCAATGTCATCGGCGTGGTCGAGAACCAGGCGCCAACGAAGGCGCTGAAGGCCGACCTGCCGGTGCGCGATGGCCTCGTGGAGGGCGACGGCCCGGTCTGCCAGATCGCGCTGGTCGAACGCCACCGCGCCACGGGCGGCGTGGTCAACGCCTTCGTCTCGGGCTTCGGCTATCAGGGGCGGATGGCGATGGCCTCGACCGTTGCCCATGACAGCCACCACATGATCGTCGTCGGCACCGACCGCGCGCAGATGGCGCTGGCGGCGAACCGGCTGGCCGAGGTCGGCGGCGGCATCACCATCTGGCGCGATGGCGCGGAGCTGGCGCTGGTGGAGCTACCTATCGCCGGACTGATGTCGGACAGCCCCGCGCACGAGGTCGCCGCGAAGGCGCAGGCGATGGTCGAGGCGATGATCGCCTGCGGCTGCACGCTGAACAACGCCTACATGCAGCACTCGCTGCTGGCGCTGGTGGTGATCCCGGAACTGCGCCTGTCCGACCTCGGGCTGATCGACGTGCGCAGCTTCACGAAAATCCCGCTGCTGGAGCCCGCCTCATGAGCCGCATCGAGACCCCCGAACACTTCCGGGCCGAAACCTTCACCGACGCCACCGCGGCCGTGGACCGCTTGCAGGAACTTTACACCGAAGCGACCGATTTCCTCTGCGCGCATTTCGTCGAGGTGATGAAGTCCGGCGATCCCGGCCACCGCATCCGGGCGTTCTACCCCGAGATTCGCCTGACCACGACCAGCTACGCCCGCGTCGACAGCCGCCTGTCCTTCGGCCACGTCGCCCTGCCCGGCACCTATACCACCACGATCACAAGGCCCGACCTGTTCCGGCAATACCTGATCCAGCAGATCGGCCTGCTGATCCGCAACCACGGCCAGCCGGTGACGGTGGGCCCCTCGACCACCCCGATCCCGGTGCATTTCGCCGTGGCGACCCAGCCGATGCTGACCGTCCCGCAAGAGGGCGCCGCCGGGCTGACCCTGCGCGACATCTTCGATGTGCCGGATCTGGCCACCACCAATGACGACATCGTCAATGGCACCTATGCGGCCCATGATGGGGTCGGCCCGCTGGCGCTGTTCACCGCCCAGCGCATCGACTATTCGCTGGCCCGCCTCAGCCACTATACGGCAACCGACGCGGATCACTTCCAGAACCACGTCCTGTTCACCAACTACCAGTTCTACGTGGACGAGTTCGAGGCCTTCGCCCGCCGGGTGCTGGCCGACCCGGAGTCCGGCTATACCGGCTTCGTCGGGCCGGGCAACGAGGTGCTGGAGCGGCCCGAGGACGTGATCGCGACCGGCGCCAAGCTGCCGCAGATGCCGGCCTACCACCTCAAGCGCGAGGGACGCAGCGGGATCACCATGGTCAATATCGGCGTCGGGCCGTCGAACGCCAAGACGATCACCG